>JAPOUL010000066.1 GCA_026708685.1 Bacteroidota bacterium | reverse complement strand
AGAAAAAAGCTCCAATGGGGTGAAATTAATTTTAAAACTCAATCGTCGTGAATATGATGGGCGGAAATGAGGCTCATTCTCTGGAAAAATCAGAGACGCAAGTGTGGGAATCCTTATTGCTCAACGGACGAACTACGGAAAGACGATGTGCACTTGGATCACAGGATTCCGAAAAAGCGAGGAGCCCAGACGATATCACCAATCGGATTGGACTTTGTGGAAACTGCAATTCACGGAAGGGCGTGAAGGCTTGGGGTAAATTTTGGGATGAGGAACATGCGAAAATGCCCCATCTTAGATTAGCCTATGGGTAGCAATGTATCAATTCAATCGGAAATCGGATCATCCGAATAGAGATTTGCACATAGGGGTATCACAATAGATGCGATCCGAATGTCTACCGTTCCATCGAAAACCCGCCACCGCCTTTCCGCTTGTCTTCGTTTTCGCATTTGTTTTTGTTCACATTAGATTCATCATCTTTTTTGGGCCGAAGCAAGAATTGCTCAGGTTTGGCGGGTAACTGCTTCGGTGCTGGTGGTGGGATGTATTGGCTTTTGTTTTGAACGTACTGATCCACCAGCCATGTATGGAAAGAGGGAATGGGAATACCATAGTCCCCGTCTTTGCGCTCATCAATGATTCCCCGCTCAAGGGCTTTCTTGAAAAGTTTTTCTGCTACTTCTTCGGTGTATTCCTCTTTGAGTGCGTCCATGATATCTTCAAGCTCCATGGTATCTCCCAATGGAACACCAGCGAATATTTTTGCGAGATCTTGGCGTTTCTTTTTGTCAATGCCTTTCACGCGTTTTTGGTAATACTCCTCCCGATATTCATTCCCCTTCTCATATACAAACGCCAACCCTTCATCCGTCATGCGGCCATGGTTAGATGTAAGATATTTCACAGCAGGCTTGATATAGGATATGATATGCTGAGGCCATCCATGTGCTTGCTCCGCAATGGAATCAATCCATCTGCCCGGATCACCTATTGCTCCACCTGCCTGTGTGAGCCAATCTCGAATCACGGCACACTCTGATTCCTTATCCAAGCGACCAAGTTGCACGGTACAATCACCCTCAAACCGTGAAATCCCTAGTCCACCCAAGGTAGACTCGGTCGTTCCAAGTCCACCGGCGATGAGCATCACTGGACGACCAACATTGCCATTATGAATCACATTTAAGGCATCCCTTGCCAAATTGTGCTCCTTAGGGGTATTTTTAAGATGTCGTAGGTCTTGGGCTTCGTCAAGCAGTAAGATCAATCCATTTTCGGGTGCCAGACGCTTGAGTATTTCTTCTGAGCTTGCATGCCCTGCCACGCTCGCTACAAGCCCACCCCCAAGGAACTTAATACCCACATTTAATGCGTACTCTTTATCAATCAAGTACGATTCTCCGAGAGACTGGGCCATTGATATGGGGTCATATAGATCTTTCCCATTAATCATAGCGGCTTCCCAACCTTTCGGCTTTGCCTGATTAGACAGCACATCCAGCAATGCCGTCTTTCCAGCTCCCGGTGCACCTTGAATCAAAAAAGTGGTCCCGCGTTTATTGGTGCGATAGAATCTGAGTGCACTATTGAATGTATGAATGATCTGTTTCCGCCCATGAAAATACTTGGCGGGTCCACGATCTTCAGTGAAATCAAAGTCCATAAATCTGTATGTTGCAAGTAGTGAACTATCACTTAGTCAACTCTTGATCTCTTCATGTGTTCCTCCACTGAAGGGTAGTACCCACAGAACAATACATCTCAGATTGGGTGATATAGGATTAGCAAGTGGACAGGTAAAACCTAAACGATGAGATCCAATGGGATTATTCGCCAATGACGTAATCAAAAGAGTTACATTCTATAACCTTAACACAAATACCATCATTGAGGCTCCATACTTACCTACCCGAGCATTTGACGGGATCGTCAAGCATTTCGATGATAGACTTCCATTCACTGTCCAAGATACGATAGTCGTACATGGCAACGGTCAGGGATTCTGGTAGTTGAGACAGAAGATTGAGGTATGGAATGGATTCACGGTGGACCAGTGGTATCGCATGTGGGTTTGCATTTCTTCTACCGTCATATCTTTCGCAATTTCTTGGGAATACTTCATGGAGTAGGTTGGGACGAATTTCTTTTCTGGATCCAATCGTTTGACGAACTCCACCTTCTCTGCTTTTCGCATTTGATGTAACATCGCATGGGACTTCAGCCGATCGGTTTGTTATTTGGGAGGCATCAAGGTCTGGATGTATCCCTTTGATGTCATAGACATGAGTCCAACATAGGATGGGACATGCTGATGATAACGAAATGAGTATCCTTCTTCGGTGACCAGAATGATTTCATCAAAGACTTCAGAATAGTCCTTGATATAGGACTTGATTCGTTGATGAGAGTCATATCTCGTTTTAATCTCATAAACAATGGAGCGATCCTTGGTGATGACAATCACATCAGCAAAGGTGCACAATATCTAATACTCCGTCTCGATATAGCTCTCAGGGAACTGGGATCGAATCCACAGGAGTAGATTGTTCTTCAAGACATACTCAACGGGGTAGTTGTGTTGCATACGCTGATAGATCGTTGTGAACATCTCCCGAAGGGTTTCCGCCCCCATCTTGTCTGCATATCTTGCATCCTATTGTTCCAATTCATGCCGTGCCAGACCACGAAGATACGGGACACTAAGACGAACCCGTAACGCATAAGACTCTTTTCATGGTCACATAACCATAATATTCATAAGCACCTTAACAACCTTCAAAATTCTATGATTTGCCACAAATTTTTTGAGACTTGCCCCAAAATAGTGCTAAAGTAGTGGACTGTTTGGAAGCAATCGATCAAATTTGGAGAATATCCACAGATGTTTGACTGGATAAAGGCCTTTTTGACCGTGATTCGTATCGCATGGACATACCTCTGCCATGCAACGCATTTCCGTGTTCTCCAACCGTCCAAGAGGGAATTTAGAAGCTTGGCAACTCGTGTCAGTCTAACGTTCCGAAGTGTTCCCAGAGCCGCTTCCAAGCTTCTACGGCAGATTGG
>JAPOUL010000091.1 GCA_026708685.1 Bacteroidota bacterium | reverse complement strand
GGGGAGGAGGTAAAGTCCGGGTGTCGTTAGCAGATCCTTCGGTGGTATGGGCTGGGAATTTTTTCCTCTCACCTGGACGTCCAGGAAATCTCCATGTATTTGAAGATGCGTTAAATTCTCTCCCCAAAGTGAGAGCCAAGGAGGTCAATCGTCCAGAAGGAGCACCTACTTCGGTAATCAGTGGTTTTGCAACCCATCCATTTACTCGTGCTACCGCTTATGTGATGTTTTCAGCGTGGTGTCAGCCGAAACTATTTCGGACTGAAGATCTCGGCGAATCATGGGAGCAGCTCTCTGGATTTCCAGAAGATCGTCCGCGTACTTCAACTGCACCTTGCCCTGGTAGCAGTAACGGGTTTCCGAATGCGAATGTCTATGATCTTGAAGTATTTGACCATATTCCGTGGGTCATGTGGGCCGCCACTGATCTGGGAATCTACGAATCTCGTGATCACGGAGAAACATGGGTGTATGCCGATAATGGACTACCCGCCGTCAGTGTGTGGAGGATACGGGTTGTAGATGATGAAATCATTCTTGCAACCCATGGCCGCGGTATCTGGACGCTTCCGCTCAACCAAGTGATAACCCATGCTGAGCAAGATGGACTTGAAATACCTGACTCATTTGAATTGATTGGAAACTATCCGAATCCATTCAATCCAACCACGAATATTGAATTTAGGGTTGCCAATGCAAGTCATATCCGTGTTGATGTATTTGATATCTTGGGGCGTAAAGTCGCTACACTGACCGACCAACCCTATGAAAGCGGAAGCCATCAGATTCAATGGAATGCTTCTTCCATTAGCAGTGGACAGTACATCTATAGGATGGAGGCAGATGGTAAGATCATTGGTGCAAAGTCCATGGTCCTGATCAAGTAATTTCCACAGAAGTTGTTAGGTTCATGGTGGAGGCATCCCGCTACGTTTGGCTGGATGCCTTCACTGGTTTAACGAGGAGGTCTTTTGGTGATAGGATTTGAGGATTGGGAGTGCACTGTCAATACGTGAATGCCCATTCATTTACCTGTAAAACCCATCAAGGAAACCACAGGAAAGCAGAGAAAAAAATCCTCAGAGGTGAGGGATGTATCCGATCGTAGGGCTACTGTTTTCTTCCTCTATCGGTCAATGATTCCTAATATTCAATTCCATTGCACTGAATTTTCTATCGTGACTCTCACATATGCATGAAGGTCCAGCACTTTATTGAATGACCTATAAATACAGAATCATATCTTTACGGAACCTCCTAGTAATCATCCTACGAATCAGTATCACTCACCATCGGTAACCATTGATTATCTTTGTGGTCCATACAAGATGGAATGATGGATTTACTCATGTGGAGACCAATGAATGGGTAGACGTAATCACTTGATCTTCCCTCGTTCAGAGATCCACTAACAGGGTCTACTCGTTTTTTGATGGCAGAGATTCGTTTGTGAGGAGCAGAGCCGTAGAGCAAAATCGAGTATCAATAATCATATTCCTCATCATCTAATTCATCAATGCTTCCAACTCGGGGAACCAATTGCTCGCTCAGAGCAATATGGAGAATGGCTTTACATAGATCTGGAATGTTATCAAATCGTTCTACTTCATTGATCTCCGTCGCAACGGATTCACCATTGGTATCTAAGTCCCATTTCATGGATTTGTAGATCACATAAGCTTGCACGCTGTAATCATAGAATGCAGTATACATATCTTTGAACTGCTCTGATTCAGTCAGAACCAATTCAATGACACCATTCTCAAGGAGGGGTGTCATGAGGAAAAATTCTTCAAGAAGTTCGAGGATGAATACATCCTTAAATGTAGAATCCATGTCTGAATCACAATGATGGAATAAAGAGAGTTATACACAAAGTGTATCTTTTAGATTGATCTGGTTGGTGACCCCTTCAAGATACGCATAGGAATCGTTAGAATCAAGAACGTTGGAATGAGCTCCAAAGACGGTATCAAAGTGGTTCACGATATGCTCTGATACTTCCTTCAGTGTCAGAGATTCTTGCAGTTCCTTTGCAAGAGATGTGATTCCTCGATCGGTGATTCCACACGGAGTAATTCTTCGAAAAAATTCCAAGTCTGGATCTACATTCAGGGCGAGTCCATGAGTGGTGACCCATCGGCTCGTATGAATACCAAAGGCACAAATTTTTCGTTCAGCCCCTTGTGGGCCAACCCAAACCCCTGTTCGACCAGTGACGCGGAATCCGATTATATCATATTCAGCAAGTGTTCGAATGACAAGCTCCTCCATGTCTCGCATGAATCGGTGTAAATCATGATAAAAGCGATCCAGATCCAGCAGAAAATAAACAACAAGTTGACCAGGGCCGTGATAGGTCACGTCACCTCCACGATCAATATGAACGACTTCTGCATCACCCGTTGCAAGTAGATGCCTGTCATCTCCACTTTTGCCCATCGTAAACACAGGAGAGTGCTCTAACAAGAGGAGCACATGAGGGATGTGCTGTTGGGTTTTTTTAGCGTGAATGAGTCGGTTCTTGATCGCTTCCTGAAGTGCCCAGGTCGGGCGGTAAGCGACACGCCCCAAAGTGCATACAATGACGGATTCGGATGATGACACCTTAATGAGAGAAGTTTACGCGTAAATTAAACCCACCATTAATGTTGGTGTAGGGAAGCCTGCGACTGTCCCCAATAAAATCTTCATAGCGAACAAATAGATCAGCCGATACAACATTGCTGAATTGATAGGCAATCTTTGGCTGAAATTGAATTCTGGATGTACTAGTAAGTACATCTACATAAGGTTCTTCCAGTGCTATTGACTCCTCAAATTCTGGATCAAGTGCAGCTGCTTCTATGGCACGTCGAATATAATAGCTACGATCATCATTGGAGGTTCTGGAAAAAGTCATGGAGATATTGATCCTGTTGTTGAGGGTGCGTCGCAGAAATGGAAGCCGTAAGCCAGACTTGGACCAGGAGGCCGTCACCGCAATTTCATTGCTTTTGTTTTCGTTGACTACATTATTGGTTGTACTCAGTGAATAGGCATTGGTCTTATTCCATGCGATACTAGTCTGGATATTGCCATGAAGCGTTAAATCAACCGCAATCAATGGCTGAAAACGCTCATTGATTCGTACAGCATCCACTTCTTCCTGAGGGATCTCAAAGGCAATCACTGGGCCCGATCCAAGAGAAAAATTATCCAACTGCCCACCCCTTAGATTGGATCGGAAATCCGCAGAAAAAGTGCTGGAGTATCCATGTCGTAACGTCGCACTTTGGAAGAAACTTCGAATGATAGGCCAATTCGAGATCCCTGAATAACTCACATTCCAGTTGGGCAGGGGGAAGGGGATTCCACCTCCTCCGCCAAGGAAAAGATAGCTGGACTGAAAACTGTCATAGATTTCACGGTTGGTCAATACCGTTGAGAACAGGGTGTCAGGCAACAATCCTTCGGCAGTACATTCCTCCGCACAGTCGGAACGGAATAGATTTAATTGAGACCGAAAGAGATCCTCATAGGAAGCAGAGAAGGACCATGAAGACAGCGACACATCGGCCGTTTGCGTGGTGTCAGCTCCAGGCAGTCCATCCTCTAAGATACGATAGGTAAGGTTTTCTCTACTGGTCGTTTCATGTCTCCAGTTCAGGGTGATTCGTGTTTGTGGAGACATGTTGAGTGAGACGCGTCCAGTCCATCGATCGGCATCCGAAAGGGCATCGGAGACTTGTAGCCTGTCGGAGATGATCCGTCCTTTCTGCGGCGAAATCGTTCGGTCAAGCCCCAGTCGATATCGTATGGATGGACCTGCATCATTAAAGATCGCGTCATACAACGTATAATTGACCTGCACATCCCCATCTTCTCCGATACGGCCTACATTATTGGCAGAATTTTGACGCGTGCCGTTATAGGTGATTGCGACATCATCAACACTGGTGATGGCCAGCAGGAGTCGTCGGGTCAGGGCTTTTGGTGTGAGGTTTTCGGGGAGTCGAAAGCCCTGCCTGCGCGTGGTATCCTCCACCTCAACCACGGATTCATCGGATGGGGGTGCCAATACAGGTTCGTCCTCTATGGTCAGCTCATCAATCACATCGTCATCGGGTTCTTCTTCCGTAGAAGGTTCGTCCTCATTTTCGGCTCGCTCCGCCTCCCGCTGCCTGCGCCGCTCTTCACGTCTTTGACGTAGTTCCTCACGGCGCTTCTCTCTGCGTACTCGACGCTCTTCCTGTCGCTGTTGACGGCGTACCTGTGCCGCCGACTGTGCAGCACGCTCCGCTTCCTCCAGACGTTCATAAAAAGGAATTTTCTGGAACAGGTCCTTAGGGCGTAGAGTGATACCCGCACGAATCGAAACGTTAAGACTGGTTTGTGCACCCGTATTATTGCCCACAGATCCATTGGACCAGTTGAAATTAGCTGAATACCCTACATCTTGAATCTGAAGCCATGATAGAAATGGGTAGCGCTGGAGGCGAGGTCTAAATGTTGCATTGAATCGTGAGGAATAGGACTCTGGACGAATCCCGATAGCACCGGGTACGCCTCCTCCCAATGCTCTCCTGAAGACCTTGCCAAAGGTCTGATGCTGTAAATCGGTGACCTCAAATGCCGACACTCCAATTTGTGATTCATCAATCTCGCCAGCCTCAACCAGAGAGGCAAGCGTCGTATTGTCCATTCGCGATTCAGCCCCCTCTTCATCAACCAGAATGACGGAAAACAGAGTATCCACGCCCAACGCATTGAGGCTCTGGCCCGAGTTCGTTTCAACGCTCAGATCCAGAAACGTAAACGGATTGTACTGTAAACCAAATCGGCGTGTATGGGAGAACTGATGTTGCTGACGAATCGGGAATTGAACGTCCTCTGGAAGGTCAGAACTGCGCAATCGAACCGGGTCAGGACGCTGCTTGGACGCGGAAAATGTTCGATTTCCAGACAGACTGTAATCAAACGAATTCGGCAAGTAATTCAGACCAATTCCACTCAACAGGTTAAGGACTGGAACATCATCCAGCCAGCCAAACAATCGGAGCACTTTTGGATTTCGATTCTGAAAACGGTAACTCAATGAGGAAGTCCATCTCCATGAATTACGAAACATCTGCGTGGGAGTACGACCCTCGTTGTTGGAGTAAGAATAACTGAAATCAAGCCCGTCAATCGTTTTCTGTAGCCAGCTGGATCGACTGCCATTTTTGCCTACTCGGATCGAATAAGAGGATACTCCCGAATAGGTCTCTGCCTCTTCGCGAATCTGATCCTGCCGTATGGAGATTTCCTCTGCTGTTAAAAGAGAATCGGCGGCAATCGCATCTTGAAGACTTGTAACCCTGATATCTCCACGGTTGGGGTCAAATCGCGGGATGCTTGTATTTTCCTTCACTTCGTAACTGACAGGAATGGCCCATCCATATCGTTCTGGAATGAATTTATCCAGACTCAACTGGGAATTGACTGTCCAGTTGAAGACATTGAGCTGTTGCCGGTCGGCCAAAGTACTTGACAGGGTTCCGAATCCATCCGACTGCGTACGCATGGATACTCGGAGGCGGGCTAAATCCGCTAGCTTCATATCGGCCGTGCCGAAGGCTGCATATCCAACCTCTTGGTCATATCCTGACATCCGCAATTCATTTACCCAGAGATTGACCTGATCAAGGATGACATCGTCTCCCGATGTATTGCGAACTCCAATGACAATGGTCGTCACACGATTCAAGCTGGGCGTTCCACGCACACCGATACGTGTACCAGGAGGGGCAAACTCTTCAATCGTTGACTGGAAATTTCCGTGAATGTCACTCCAGAAGACTTCCGTGGGATCAAAGGGGGTTCCCATTGCATCTTCGTATCTGTCCCTGAGGAACTTCATTTGATTGAGAGAACTCAATCGGATGTTAAGAGAGTTGAGATCCATCGGCTGGCCGTCGCTACTTTCAGAGCTGATGGATTGATTTGTTCGCCACAGATAGTCGGCTCGCTGGGAGGATTCACCAGGAATTTCGTTCAAAGGACTTGGGGTAAGGGGCTGTTCATATTCGTAATAATCAGAATCTTCATTGGCACCAATCCGGACAAATAACTTGACGCTTCCCCGATCATCTGCTTCCAGGGGTCGGTTGTTTGCTTCCCCATTGAGGTGGACAAACATCCGCATGTTTTGATACCGGAGCAGGTTTTGCGGGGAGGTGTAGGTACGGAAGACACCTAAATGTCGATTGGGGCGAAGCTGAAAGGCACGGATCACCATGGATTGTTCACGGGCATCCCGAATCGTGCCTGACTGGGGTTCACGGATCCGGTTTCTTACTGCACCAGGGGGGATTTCATAGTTCGGATTTTCCTCATTATTGACACTTTCTATAGTGATGCGTGCTCCAGTGATAGGATTTTCGGGGGGCACCATTTCTCCATCGGCATCGGTGGTATTGACGATCTCACTAGCTCTCCACTGGCTCCCAACCAGTTCAAGGGTCGCAAATCGAATGGTGATCGGGGAGGTATGTCCAGTGGTCCAGATGCGGATCGATTCCATCAGGGTAAAATCCTGAATGCTCCCAACGCGTCGAGTGAAATTCCGAATTGGAATTCGTACCAGATACCATCCAGTGCCTCCCCCTCCCGAAGACTCAATTTCATTGATGATGTAGTCCCCCGTATTCTGAGGTTGTGCTAGGTTGTCAAGGATGCCAAGATTCAAGGGAACTTCGTACTGAAAGTAGCTGTTTTCCGTATCCGATGCGGAGTTGAGGTTGATATCTTCAGAGTCAGGTACGCGAGAGTTCCCCGTGTTATTGCCGCCAGGCCCCAATTTTTGATGGGCATCAAAGGTATTGAGTTCATGTCCTGGAAAAAAGCGCGAAAACCTCTCCTGAATGGATGCACCGCCTGGAAATAATTGATTGTTTCCATAGAAACCGTCGTCCAGAAAGTAATGATAATCATCACCCGATGGATCCAAACGCGCCTTTGCCACTTCACGGGCGAGGACTTGGGGGCGGGACGCACTGACGGTCTGATCTAAGGATGCAAGAAATTCACGGAAGACAAACTGCTCGGTTCCCGCCCCGCCCTGCTGTTCAAATAAATTATTGGGAAACGATGGGAGCCCGTCTAGTCCAAGGTCTTCGGTAATGCGTTCATTGTCGCCGATGGGATTGATTTTCTGGTTTTGCTGTCCTGTGGACAAACGAGCCAGAGCTCCCACACTTCCCACATCAGAAAGCGAAAGTCCATCTTCAGTATTGAGTTTGTTATCTGGAATGACATCCTCACTGATCCGCCCTATATCAATGATGAGTTTTGCGTCTGGATCCGTCTCGACAGATCCAGGAAAGGGTTGCATGACAAACTCAACAAATTCAATATTTTTTGACGTAAAGTCTGTATTTCCCTCTGTCAGGCGTTGAATCATGCCGCCCCAAGCCTCACGGGGGGTATCCAGAAAGCGTCCCAGATCGCGGTTATAGTTGTAAGGCCCACGGCCGTGAGGCGTAAAATACAGGTCAAAAGTGGTTAAAAATCGTTCACTCTGGAGCGTTTCCCGGTTTGGGAATACCTGCTGAGGAGTGATGAGCTCCACCGCAGGAGTCCGATTCCCTGGTATTTGTTCAATTGATGAAGGATTCAGACTGTACCACCCAAGAACACCGCGTCCATCATTGGTCAGCTCTTTCTCTGGTGCAGTTACTTCACCAGACACCCCAATGGTCGGTGCACTACTGAGAAGCCATGCACCCTGGCGCATCAGAGAAATAAGATTTTCAAACCCCTCAAAATCATCAACATAGGAAATTCCCTGAGTTTCATCAGGATAGAAATCACGCCCATCTTTACGCAGCTCCCTGCGCTGATCCTTGAATGCATTGGTCAGCACATGACTGGGGCGTAACTGTGCAAATTCCCCAGACATAACGATCGAGCTCGGTTCTTTTGTTTGAATCAGGGGAAGCCAGTCAATGGCTCGCGTCAGCCATTGTGGTTCCAGTTCAAGGCGTGAATCAATTCCCCAGATCGTGTTGGAGATCGGTTCATCACCGACTCTAAACTTATCGGTCAGTGATTTTTGGCTAAGACGCATGATGGTGCCACCAGCGGAGAATTCTTCACTTGGCAGGTACTCCATACGGGCCCCAAGGAGGGTCTTCTGTTGAAGATTGATAAACGCATTGGCTTCATAGTCAATATTAATATCTCGTCCTGCAATGATGTAAGAGTCGTTGACAATGGTCACCGTCCCACCCAGATAATCAACGATGTAGTCGCTACCCTCAACAAGCGTATTTCCTCCCGATGTCACCCGTACGGATCCTTCTACCAGTCCTGAATAGGCTTTAAGGTCATAAAAGGAAGGGATTCCCCCTTTGTGGGAGCCTTCAATCAAGTACACGTTCTTGGCTGTATTACGCACAGCATTGAGTCGTTTCTCGGTATAGAGATCCTGAAAGACATAGAGCTCTCTGGCCTCTGCCTTTTCGGGATCGCTGAGACGGCTGGCATCAATCAGTGCTTCAATGCGATCACCGAAGGGTTCTAGATAGGGAAAGATCAAGAGCCCATCCCCAGGGATGATGGTATAATTGGGTAGGAAGTCAAACAGGTTATCGGGATTCGGAGCACCATCTTCGTTCAGCCGATCCAGTCCAAGGGCTTGGATGAGCGTGTTTTGTCCAGTGACTCCCTGAATCGTTTGGGTAGCGGCACGCCCCGGTGGTTCAAAGCTGATATCAAGGACAAAATCAGTAGGCAGAAGTCCTCGGTTGAGCTCGTAGATGTTTCGCATTTCCAGATACCAAGCACTGGGGTTGAACTGATTGGCCTCTCCCAAATTGGCAGGCTGCTGGAGATTCACGGGCTTGAGCAGTTTGAGTACCAAACGGTCGCCAATCTGACTGTTATCACCGCCACCCGTCTGACTTGAGAAATCACCCACCTGAACTTCAGTTCCTCCCACTAGATAGCGAAATGAGACGGCCAGGGCTTCACTCTCCTGAATTGTCTGTCGGAGGGTAATGTAACCAAGGACTTCATCCAAGTCATAATCTCGACCGCGTTCAAGTTTTTTGAATTGTCCTACTTGATAGTCAACACTGGCGAGGGGCTGCTGCATGGCAGCACTTTCAAGGTAATCCTGCGGTACTGCTGCACCATCACGCAATTCATTCTGCAATTCCACATCATCATATTGATCAAGGTTTGGATTAGGATGACGCTGTTGCAGATAGTCATCCGCTCGTGTGACAATGTCCTGGGGTTCTCCTAAATCCACTACGGCGATGACTTGGCGAACGTTCTGTTCTTCAGGTGCGACGGGGGTTAGTTTCCACACTTCAAGATCGGTGATATGTGAAAAAATACCGTCAAGAATGATGTTCGGAGGAGCACTTAATGCTTCGTTCCATCGATTGCGGAAGTAGTAACTCAGAAAATAGTATTTTCGCTGACTGTAATCGGTTGGACGGCGGCTGAATGTGGATGTCTCGGCACCTCCATCCAGAGAGAGGCTGTTGGACTGCCCCTCTTGCTGACTGACCACAGTGGAGAGTTTTAGATTGCCTAATTGAAATTCGGATTTGATTCCAAAAAGGCTCTGCCCACCTCGAATGAGAGTGGAGGGGGTTTGTAGAAAGACATTGCCAGCTTCAATACTTTGGATAATTTCATCTTCATATCCAGTATAGACAAGTTCAAGCTGGTTCTGGTAGTCAAAATCCCGATTGGTATCCCAGTCTACATTGACCTTCATTTTATCACCAATCGTACCAGTGACACCAAGTCGCAGGTCCATCCCGAACTCAGGGGTTACTTGTGCACCCCGTCGCAGGATTTCCTGTTGTGCTGTTTTTTCGTAAATGAAGGCGGGGCGGATATCTGCACTTCCATTGACGCGCAGATCGACCTCATTTTTACCAAAGATCGTAGAGAATCCACTCTGTCGCCCCCCTGGCACGGAAATAGCAAGGCCAAGCCCTCGGCGTTGGCGGTCACGCAGATTACGACGGCGAGAAAGAATTTGATGCCAGTTGCGTTCAAGGCTCTGGGCGAGTTTTTCAGACTGATACTGTTCACGTGTCAACTGAATGGGATAACGAACATCCTGATCTGCTATTTGTTCGGTGATTCGATAGAAGGTGCCCGTACTGTCCAGTTCAATATTATGGGTCCATCCGTTGTACATTCTCGGCCCCAGTGATCTACGTTCCGATGGAAAAACATTCGCGGAAATTCCAGTGCGTATGAAATTTGAGAAATACCGTTTTGCCCGCTCATTGGTGTCAGGTGGGGGAGACAGAGAATCAATGTGGGCCAGCAACAGGCTGTCCAGTTGTAGATTCAAGACCATCTTCCGAACGGAATCTCGCCCTAAACGCAATAGCAACGCCCGTAATGAATCAACTTGGTAAAGAGTGACACTATCGGTGTCAGCTGGAGCGATAGGGTTGAACTGAGTTCTGGAGTGATCGCCCTGTGCCGCGGCATGTGCAAGGAGAATCCAAACCAGCAGAGCACCAACGGAGTATAGTACCAGTTGGCGTAGTGCAAAATGTCGGCAACCGTTCAGGTGCATTTATTCTGTTGACGAGCTATACTTGCTCGATTAGTTCGTGGCCTGTGGCCTTGGTGCTCGTATCAGTAAATGCAGATGTTCAGGGGTTTGTTGTAAATTGCAAGAGATTTGACTCCCAAGGCGGTGCAACGCGTTCGAAATGATTATGTTTAGACATACTGTTGGAGTCCTCTTGATCGCCAGTATACTCGCTGGGTGTTCAAATGGTCAAGAAGGCGACATTCGTGCTCTCCTTTTGATGCAACAAAATGCATGGAATGCAGGAGACTTAGAAACGTTTATGCAGGGGTACATGAACAGTGACAGCATTCGATTTGTCGGATCACATGGCGAGATCCGGGGTTGGCAGACAACACTGGAGCGGTATCAGCGAGGATATCCTACTCGTGATGAGATGGGTACCCTGTCGTTTGATCTTCATGAGATACGAATACTTGGACGCGAACATGCAATGATTTTTGGTTCGTATACCGTACAACGTCGTGCGGATCGGTTGTCTGGACTCTTTACACTCATTGCCCAAGATACAAGTAATGGATGGCGAATCATCCATGATCATACATCCGCCACAGATCAAAATCCTTAATCAATCCATCATTCTACATGAATTGTCATTGTACACATTTGCAGGATAAGGTCGTTGTTGTTACGGGAGCGGGAGGCCGTTTGGGCCAACGCATGGTTCAACAGTTTGGTGAGGTTGGAGCCCAAGTTGTTTCCGTAGGTAATGAAGGAACCGAAGATATGGTACTAGATCTATCCAATGAAAGGCAGGTGGTGGATGCCTTTCAGAAGATCTACCATGAACATCAACGAATGGATGTTCTGGTCCATGCCGTTGGAATGTGGAACGAATGGCCCCTATTAGAGACGAAACTGGAGGATTGGGAACGCATGATGGGTGTCAATCTCACAACCGCGTTTTTATGTTTTCGCGAGGCGGTACGCCACATGGAGAAATCGGGGGGTACAATTATTGGAATTGGTGCACGATCTGGTCTGGAAGCGGCAGTTGCGAAGGGAGGGGCTTATGCAGCCAGTAAGGCGGGTTTCTTTCGCTTGGTGGAGGCGGTCGCCGCAGAACATCCTCAGGTAAAGACGTACGCTATCGCCCCATCGGTAATCCAATACAGAGACTCAAGTGGACCGGGTGTCCATGCAGATGATCTCGTTAAGATGGCTATTCAGTTATGTTCTGCCCCTGCAAGTGCACTCAGTGGGACTCCACTCCATGCTTACGGTACACTCTGACTTGTATTACTTGGCGAATGGTAGAGGATGTACTTTGTTTACTTGATGATCTATTGAGGTTTCTTTTTGAAAATCTCAGTCGTTACAATCAATTGACGGTTATTTCGTATGTCTGCGTACCAGCGTATGCTTTGTTATAGTGAGCCAGATAGAATTCTGGAAATCATTACGTATATATTTGTCTTGGATAGATCTCTTGAAGATGTTTCCAGATGACGATAGCGGAGGCAAGGGGTTTGCTCATCCGCTCAGGTGCAACAAGCCTAGTTGCCAGAAATCTGGTTCAGACAGAGTTCTTGTTACCGCATCTTCTGTATACACCAATTATGAGGATTAAAAATTGAAATGACGGAGACTGCCACATGGATACTTGTTGGATGCAATGTGCTTCTTGCTCTATGTACGATTGTATCCTTATTTTAGAAAATTAACCTTGAAAAAAGAGAGTCAGAGAGGCGAAATCATGACAGGGACATGACCTTAGAAAAGAGATCGCTGATTCAAAAGTGGAAATTATCGATGGTGTTTCACGTCTTGAAGGAAAGGTTGATTTACTTGTTGACAGCATGAGGGGGTGCCTGTTTTTAGGGACGCTTCCAGATTGAATCAGAAAAATTGTTAGAATCCGATTGTTGGAAGTCACGAAAGAGTTTTCTTGGTGAGGTTGGAGCCCAAATTGTTTCCGGCGGTAATGAAGGAACCGAAGATAAGGTACTGGATCTTTCCAATGAAAGCCAGTGGAGAAAGCCTTTCAAAACATCTACGATGAACATCAACGAATGGATGTTCTGGTCCATGCCGTTGGAGTGTGGAATGAATGGCCCCTATTAGAGACGAAATTGGAAGATTGGGAACGTATGATGGGTGCCAATCTCACGACCGTGTTTTTATGTTTTCGCGAGGCGATACGTCATATGAAGGACACTGGAGGCACGATTATTGGCATCGGTGCCCGCTCTGGTCTGGAAGCGGCGGTTGCCGCCGAACTCAGGTGAAGACATACGCAATAGCCCCATCGGTAATCCAATACAGAGACTCAAGTGGACCGGGTGTCCATGCAGACGATCTTGTAAAGATGGCTATTCAGTTATGCTCTGAGTCAGCAGGTCTTAAGTGGGACACCACTCCATGCTTATGGTACGCAATGACTTCTGTTACGTGGTAGAGGTTTTCCATTGTACCTCAAACCGATCGTTTGTGAAATTCAGAGTTTTCGTACAAACTTTTTCCAAGCACTTGAGACGGGTTTTGATCTTATAGTAGGACGGGGACCTGATGATACCAAACGATAAAAAACTGTCTAAAACAGGTCAATGATCCCGACACCTTGTACCTCCACAATTGTGAATTGGGGGAAGCACTTTTTACTCAATTTATTGAGCAGGGGATTTTTGATATAGATGCTGGGATCCTACGGCATCGCATCGGGTGAGAGACACCATGGTCATCTTGGATAATGATATGAAAGTTTTTCGTATCAACTGCAGGCAAACAATGCCTTGGCAGAATTGCATGGATTGATCCGTAACTCTCAGGGTGATTTAAGCGTTTTCTGGTGCTAACTTGTTTTTCTGATCATGAAACGGGATCTCTCTACCATGCAATCGTCGCGGGAGGGAGGCGGATTGGCCATGTCAACACAGTTTATAGGTTGTGAAAGTTATATGCATTGCTCATTTATTTGCAGGATGCCATGCTCTCAAGGATGCTGATACATAGGGAACCTGTGTGCACGATAGGGGTTACAAAATCCCTACAACTACCTTACCCTCACTGCAATGGAAGCCTTCACCGAATATAGGGGACCTGCTGATTACTTCCACGGGAGGCACGGGGTCATCAACCCGTTCGTCCGTGCTCTTGAGCACTACCGAACCAATAAGCGGGGTACCACATTCCTGATCAAGGGGCCGCCAGGGTCGGGAAAGACTGCCCTGCTGTCCGAGTTGTCTGAGCACGCAAAAACCGTTGGTTACACTGTAAAGGATAACGTCAAGCCCTCCGACTTCTACAGCCCCGCAAGTATGGCAGAAACGCTCGGAGTTTCACATACTCCCCACAAAGAGAATGCATTTGGGTTTGACGTAAAGATATTCAGGTGGGGGCAAAAGACAGAGTCGGAACGGCAGTCTGAGGTTGTCGAAATCATCAAGAAGTCATCATCGGGGGCTGGGTTGCTCCTAGTGCTTGACGAAGCACAACATGTCGCAGAGCTGGTAGGTCGCGATGATGTCACAGATCGTGCTATGTCCACACTAAATATGCTCCATTATGGAAAGATTGGTCAGCCCGTAATCTTACTCGCGAGCGGACTCGGCACGGCAGAGCTCGCATTTGAATCTTTGGGTGTCTCGCGACTTGAGGATTCCTGCATGGTGAGGCTTGGTCCATTAGACTCCGAATCCACTCACGCTATTATAAAAGATCACCTTGTCCACCGATGTGGGCTGGAGTTCCCGCCTCAGAATTGGATTGAGTCCCTTGCTGAGCCTACGCATGGATGGCCTCATCACATTATATGCTATGTTGAGTCGGCCAAGGAGTGTCTTGCTCTGACTAATCAGCAACCGACGCAGATTGCTTTGAAACATGCCCTTGAGGTGGGGCACAAACGTCGGGTATCTTATTACGAGGCCCGTGCTCATGGCATCTCCAGAAAGCAGCGACATCTCATTGCAGAATTATTCTCCGACCTCCCATCTGGAGGTACTGTAGACAAAGAAGAAATTTTGGAGATCATGGAAGAGCAGTACTCTGAAAAGGAGGCTCTTGAAGTGTTTGATCGTGCCCTCCGTCAAGGAGTCCTTGACGAGAGAGAGGATGGGGGGTTTGCCATCCCGATCCCATCCATGCAGAGGTGGCTGGTTGATGTGCATGTAATGGGTAACCCATAGAGACTAAAAAGCAATCCCCATCAATACAGTATTCACACAAGAAAGATAGGCGTGGACAGCAAGGCCTTGGGCGGTAAGGAAGTAAGACCGTCATTGTTGCTTTGGTCTTTGAATAGGGAATTATATAGATTTCTGTAATACGCTTCCGTGGTGCATTGCGTGTGTGGAGGTGCTGTGTTTCAGGTGGGGAACCGGGCGGGTTGCAATGCGTACATAAATGTCAACTCACCGACCACACCGATGATTGATCCAGAACTTTACCATCGGCATCAGGGCGATGACCCGCCCTACATTTCCCGCATTGACCGAGGCCCCGCTGCGTTCTTCCACGGACGGAACGACATCCGCACACTCTTTCGGGAGATTCTTGTTGATGCACGTGGTACGCACGGCGGAACCACGTTTTTAGTGCAAGGTGCACCCGGTGCAGGGAAGTCTGCCCTGCTCCACCAACTCTATACAAAGGCGGACGGCTGGACAGTGGCACACATCGGGTCACAGGAGCTGTGGAGCCCGGCAACCATGACGCAGGCACTCGGCAAAGCCTACACTGTCAGCCGCAACCTGTCGGGCGGGTTGGATGCAAAGATATTCCACGGCAGCGCCGCCAAAGAACTGGCTGGGGATGCAAGTGCGGGTGAAGTCCTAAGCCACCACACCCCCGCGGCCGGGGTAATCCTCGTGCTAGACGAAGCACAAAAACTACGCAAGATACGTCCCGAAAACATAGAGGCGGCCACGGACACACTGGACGCGATCCATAACGGCAACCTCGGCAAACCCGCCATCCTCCTCGCCGGCGGACTGGGCACCACCAAAGACATACTAAAGACGCTTGATGTCTCACGGTTCGGGGATGGGTGCACCCATGAGATCGGGCCATTGAGCAAGAAGGCGGAGCGAGATGTCATCACCGACTGGCTAACCCTCGCGGGGGGGGCACGGGGTGATGTCAGCATGTGGGTCGATACCATCACAGAGAAGACGCACGCCTGGCCACAGCACATGGTCTGCTATGCCCTGAGGGCAAGAGACATCCTATTCAAGGCAGGCGGCGAAATGACTAATGAGGGACTCTCCGAAGTACTACGGCAAGGGGCCCAAGCCAGAGACAACTACTATAAAGCCCGCACCGATGGACTACACAAAGAGGACATCCAGATCATCGCACAGCTCTTTGCAACGATGGGCCCCAACGATGCGACAACCCACAAAAAAATCATCAAAGCCCTCGCAACAGAACACCCCCCTGAGGCCGCAGAAAGACTCTTCCAGGATCTACTCCACCGAGGCGTGATCGCACGAACCGACGAGGGGGCGTACCAGATACCGATCCCCTCATTCCACACATGGATTACAAAGGGAATAGACCCGCCGCACCCCAAAAAAGACTGGTCCATCTCGTGCTAAGGGGCCGGGGCATCTTGCACATTACATGCGTTAGTGCATCCAAAACTTCTTCTTCTCCGCAGGGGGACCGCCTCACCACCCGCATTCTGCTGAGCGTTAATCCGGCACCGTGGTGAACAGGGCTGGGAACCCGGCAGAGCGCAATGCGGACACCAATAACAATGACCCTGCCAACACACCGACCACAGCGAGATCAATCCAGAACTCCATTACCACCTCAAAACGGAAAAGCCAGACGCGTCCTACATCTACGATGACGGAGACCGCGGGCCGGTGGAGTTCTTTCATGGACGCGACAACGTAAGAAAGCCTTTTCAACGCACACTCGCCACCTCACGCGCTAAGAACTCAGGGACTACATTTTTTGGGGCAGGAGCACAAGGGGTAGGCAAGAGTGCCCTGCTACACCAACTGTGCAGAGACGCTGAAGGCTGGAAAGTAGCAAAGATCGGGACGCAGGATCTCTGAGATCCTGCCGCAATGGCACAGGCGCTTGGCGAAGCCTACACACTGAACCGCCGCCACGCGGCGGAGATTGGGATCAAGTTTTTCCGTGGAGCCATCGTAAAGGAAATCGCGGGGCCCGCCAGCGTCACACAAGTCCTGCAGCATCTCGCCCCGTTAGGCGGGATGATCATCAGGATGGACGAGGCACAGAAACTACGCAAGGTACACGAACAAAACACGGAGCGCGTGACGAACACCTTGGACGCGATCCACAACGAGGAAATTGGGCACCCCGTCATGCTTGTCTCCGCGGAGCTCTCGGTACAGAGGACATCTTCAAGTCCCTGCATGCATCACGCTTCAAGCGGGGTTGCCTGTAGGACATAGAGGTCTTAGATATAGAAGATGTGCGTGCGGTCATTCGTGACTGAATCACAGCAGATGGCGCGGTGCAGGGGGATGTGGATACATGGGTGACACCCTCACCAAAGAATCGTAGTGCTGACCGTAGCACATGATCTGCTATGCTCAGGTCGCACGAGACATCCTGGTCGCATCCGGCGGGCAGATGACAGACGAGGATCGGCAGACGTATTACAGGAAGTGCCTGAAAGGGATATACCGAGAAGACCGCGAGATCATCGCGCGGGTCATCGCCTCAAAGGAGGCCGGGGAGCCGATCTCGGCAACGGAGATGATTGGCGTACTGGAGGCACGCCATGCTGGGCAAGCCGCGGATGCCCTTTTTGAAGACCTGCTCTACCGAGGCGTGCTTTCCGATCGGGAGGACGGGAGTTTCCATGTACCCATCCCGTCCTTTCATATCTGGATTGTGACACACTTCGGTCCGGGGGTGGGACTTCCACTGAACAAGGCAAGCAGGTGGGCACAGGAGCAGTAACGCGGGGCGTATACAGAAATGCGCAATAGATATCCGCGATGCATCAGCACGCCCTATCAAATGGAAATATTGTGATTAGGCGAGGCTGGATACCCACCACAGAACCCGTACTCACGCCTTACAGATAGAGATGTAAGCCCCTTTGAATAGATGCCACAGCACTGTACAAGCGTTGCATAGACTTCCCTATTTCCCCGCATAGATGGCGCACAATCGCCGATTCTAGTACGGGCGAGACTGGGGCTCAGAGGTAAGTTCTCAATGGAGCGATCATCGCACAAGGAATGTGAGCAGAAGTGCATCCTAATGCTCACTGGCATTCCTGCACTCATGTATATAATATCCTAAGATTTATGATAGTCTTTATTACAGACAGCACAAGGAGCTGAAACTGACCATAGACATAGACGTAGCTTGTAAAAACTTGTGAATCAGTATGTTTGGAGATATACGATAGGAAGATTCAAAGACTGCTAATGCGTTTACTTGGGTTCGGAAAGTTGTAGAAAAATTATAGTCATTGTGGTGGATACAAACAGTTAATCTGAAATTGTGGACTATATAAACGCTTGTAAAACCTGTCATCCAAATTAAATCATGAACAATCCGTCATATATTCATCATTAAATAAAGATTTAGAATAATTAGTATCCGTCCAAAAATAGGGTTTTTTCGGACGGGCACTTAATACAATTAATGGGAGTAAAGATTGAAATTATGGACACTGCTATAAGGATAATTGTTGCATGCAATGTGTACTTCTTGCACAATGTACGATTGTATCCATGTTTTGGAAAATCAACTATGAAAAAAGAGATTCAGTGAGGCGAAATCGAGAAGGGGTGCACTCCTTGGTAAGGAGATCGCTGATTCAAAAGTAGAAATTATCGATGGAGTTTCACATCTTGAAGGAAAGGTTGATTGGCTTGCTGAAAGCCGTGAGGGCCGATCGATTAGGTTTACTAGAGTTAATTCAGAAATAACTGATGAATCTGAAATTGAAGTAAGGAAAGGTTTTGGAGTAGATGATATACAATTGGAAAGGGGAAATTCAAAGTTAGTAGAGTTAATTGGAAGCGGGTTTTGACATTTCATTGCGTCCGGCAATGGCTCGGGATAAGGTGGCTTCATCGGCGTAGGTGAGCGTGAGTCCTACTGGAATTCCTCGTGCCAATCGGGTAATTTTCACCGGAAATGGTTCAAGAAGCTGTGCAAGATAATATGCAGTGGTATCTCCCTCTACGGTGGGACTAAGGGCGAGAATGATTTCGGTTACGCCTGAGTCCGTTGGGGTGACCCGCGAAATCAAGGCACGAATATGAAGGTCATCCGGTCCCACCCCGTCAAGCGGAGAAATCACTCCACCCAGGACATGATACAGGCCCCGATACTCACTGGTGCGTTCCAATGCCACAATGTCCTCTGGATCCTGAACAACGCAAATGACATGGGTCTCTCGTTTGGAAGAACTGCAGATGATACAGATCTCCGAATCCGTCACATTCCGACAGATTTTACAGGGACGCACACGCTCCTTGGCTTCCAACAAGGCATTCGCCAGTCGGGATACCTCGGCTTTGGGCATCTTGAGCACATGTGCCGTAAGGCGCTGGGCACTTTTACGACCAATGGTCGGAAGCTTTGCAAATTGCTCAATCAGGTTTTCAACCGACTCCGAGGCGAACTGCATTGAATCAGAGACCTAATCTGAGGAATTGGAATCAGAAGATGGGAAGAGGCTGGTTGCATGGTCTCTGATCTGGTTGCCACCAGCTTCTGCGGCCTTCTCAAGGGCTTTATTCACGCCAGCGACAATCAAATCATGGAGCATCTCCATATCGTTAGGATCAACAATTTCTGGATCAATCTCTATGTTGGTGATTCGCTGAATACCGTTAGCAGTGACTTTGACAAGTCCACCTCCAGATTCTGCGGTAACGGTGACTCGTTCCATCATCTCCTGGACTTTCGCCATTTGATTTTTGAGTTCACCTACGTCTTTGAGCATATCTAACATGGTAGTTGGTAAAAAAGTTAAGATGGTGTGGAATGAACCAAGCGGAAGTGAAAACTCTCATCAAGCTGTTGAAGTGCTGGACTGGATGCTTTGAGTTTATCAAATTCCTCTTGGGGATCAATGATCTTTTCAGGAAATAATTCAGGTCGAGAAATAAATCTGACTTGTGATGAATGGAAGTAGGCATGGCCCATCATTGCCTGTTCAATCAGTTGAGTCAGGCGAGGATTATTCAATGCAGTGATGACTATTTCACTGGGGACAGCTACCTCCAGAATATGATGATTCATACCTAACACTTGGGAGTTACGAAGAAGTCCAACCCCATGAATATTCGAGTGTTGTTGATCCAAGTGCATCAAGACTTGATTCCAGTATTCTGCAAGGGTGTTAGGATCAGGGGGTGGAGGCGTAGACTGGTATTGTACAGTCTGATGATGAATTGGATTCTGTTCAGAAGGATTAGGTTGAGCAGGTGGACTGGAATGGACAGGATGACTTATAGGTACTGGACTAGGTTTGCTGAGATCAATTGCAGGTTTGCCACCATCCGCTACATCAGCTGGATTTGCCATCACTGGCTGCTGTTTTGGTTGAGCAGGTGCAGGCTGCGGGGCAACTGTTGGGGTTGAGAAAGCCGGAGTGGGTGACGGCTGTGGATTCACGGCAGGTGAAGACGAAGCAGGCGTGCGGGTACGAGCTGATGTAGTAGAGTTCATCGTCTTGCCCAGTTGACGAATCTGTTCAATAGATTCAGCGAGATCAGCACTGTCAGCCATGCGAGTCATTTTGACAAGTGCAAGCTCAACGGCCAGACGAGGTGAGTTAGAAGTGGGGAGCTTCGTTTGCGTATCATCAATGATCATCAATAAACGGAGCAGGATGGTTTCAGAAAACTCGCTAGCGGCCGCCGTGTAACGTTCTCTGAGATTTTTGCTCAGATCCACCAGTGCTTTCACTCCCAGTGTTCGGGCTACCAATAAGTTTCGAGCATGCTCCGCCAGGCCATCCAGAAATTCCTTGATATCGTATCCATCCGAAATGACCCGATCGGCAAGACTCAAAATCGATCCAGTAGCACGGTCAGCGATACATGTTGTCGTTTCAAAGTACAAATCCATATCGACGACACGCAAAGCATCCGTCAAGGTGGAATACTTTAAGTCAGAGCCACACAGAGCCACGGCTTGATCAAACACACTGAGGGCATCGCGGAGTGCACCATCACCTTTATGTGCAATCAGGTGGAGTGCATCGTCGTCAGCGGTAATCTCTTCCTGTTGACAAATCACATGCAGATGGCGAACAATCTCATTGGTAGGAATCCGCCGAAAATCAAAACGCTGGCACCGTGACAGGATGGTGGGGAGGACCTTGTGAGGTTCAGTGGTTGCAAAAATGAACAGTACATGGGGAGGTGGTTCTTCCAAGGTTTTTAGTAGGGCATTGAATGCAGCATTGCTGAGCATGTGTACCTCATCAATGATATATATCTTGCGATGTCCTCCCTGAGGCGGGATGAGGATGTTTTCACGCAACTCCCGAATGTCTTCCACTTTGTTGTTGGATGCTGCGTCAATTTCAAAGATGCTAAGGCTTCGCTGGGTCTCAAAATCATCACAGGATGGGCATTTTAGACATGGTTCCACCTCACCATCCGCATGTCCAGTGCAATTGATGGCTTTGGCAAGAATGCGTGCTGCCGTTGTTTTGCCGACACCGCGAGGACCCGTAAATAGATATGCATGGGCAACCCTTTCCAGTCGGAGAGCATTCATGAGTGCCTGTGCAACATGAGATTGAGCCACCAACTCCGAAAAACGTCGGGGACGATACTTACGTGCTGTCACCAAGTATTGAGACTGACTCATTGATAGGGCTGATCAGATTTCTTTATCCAGTGTGCAACAAAAATAGAACTCATGTGTTCAACCCAAATGCGATGCATTTTGGGATAGCGGGTTCAGTTTCAAAATGGCTGATCATATTCGCACAGGTTTTCATTCAACTAGATTGGATCTAACAAGTTATGAGTTTAAACATATCATGGAGTTTTGAGAATCATATCAGAACTTCCATTTTGCAGGGTCGGATTGATAGCCGCAATTCAGCGTTGTTCAAAAAAACCGTTGAGGATGAACTTCACGCGAGCGACAAAGGATTGATCCTTGATTTTGGCCGGATTGATTATATCAGTAGTGCTGGACTTCGGATCGTTCTTGAACTAGCCAAGTTATACCGTGGAGAGAAACGCTTTGCTATATGCGGACTGTCTCCTACGGTTCAGGAGGTTTTTGAGATCAGTGGGTTTAATCAGATCATTACGATCTACTCAACACACGATCAAGCGATTCAGGAGCTCCTGAATTGACTTTTTTATCGTCTTCGGAATGCAGTACGATGGACAGGATCCATCCTTATGATTGATTAACCGTGTCAGGACCTCTCCAAGTGCATGAGACGATGCGATCTAAGGTTTCTAAGCGGAATGCTTCTGGTCGTCAGTCGGATCCAACCCAGCTGTATCAGGATGACCGTTCATCGGTTCTCCACCCCTTCACGGCCTTATCGACCCATAGCCCCATGGTCTTCACCCAAGGGGAGGGTGTATGGGTGTATGATGAACACGGCAATCGTTATTTAGAAGGGGTCGCAGGTCTTTGGTCTGCCTCGCTTGGATTTAGCGAACAGAGGTTGGTGGAAGCTGCCATGCAGCAGTTGCAACAGCTGCCGTATATGCACATGTTTGCATCTGCAAGTCACCCCACTGGGATTTCGTTGGCGAAGGAATTGTTACGCATTGCACCTGTTCCAATGGCACGGGTGTTTTTTGCAAATTCTGGGTCTGAGGCAGTTGATTCTGCGGTGAAGATGATCTGGTTTTATAACAACGCACTTGGTCGTAGGGACAAGAAAAAAATCATTGCACGTCACGATGCCTATCATGGATCTCTGATTGCCTCTGCAAGCTTGACTGGACTCACCCGAAACCATCAGCTCTTTGACCTTCCCCTTCCAGGATTTCTTCATACCACCAAGCCTCATCACTTCCATTATGCACATAAGGGGGAGTCGGAGCAGGAGTTTAGCAAACGACTAGCACATGAACTGGACACCCTGATCGTGAAGGAGGGGGCAGAAACGGTGGCTGCATTTATTGCTGAGCCTGTCATGGGAGTTGGAGGTGTCATTGTTCCTCCCGAAGGTTACTTTGAAGAAATTCAACGAGTCCTGAAGAAACATGATGTTCTGTTGATCGCAGATGAAGTGATCTGCGGACTGGGCAGGACGGGGAATATGTGGGGCAGTCAAACCGTCGGAATGGAGCCAGACATCCTGATCACGGCGAAAGCACTCTCGGCTTCCTATTTGCCTATTTCAGCCGTCATGGTCAATCAAACCGTGTATGATGCATTGGAGTCGGGTAGTGATGAAGTGGGATTTTTTGCTCATGGAATGACGTATTCTGGTCATCCAGTTTCTGCTGCTGTCGCACTTGAATGTCTGAAAATCTACGAAGAGGATGATATCGTTGCTCATGTTCGTCATGTTGGCGGATTCCTTCAGGACCAGCTGAGAAAGCAGGTCGATCCCCATCCTATGGTTGGAGAAGTACGAGGTATAGGAATGGTTGCAGGGGTAGAGCTCATGGCACGCGAAGGGGATTCGTATAAGCCCTTTCCGTCTGATCATAAAATGGGACTCAAACTTCGTGCAGAGGCGATGAAAAGGGGATTGATTCTTCGTGCAATGGGAGATACGCTCGGGATTTCTCCTCCTCTGATTATGACCGAAAAAGATGTAGAGTTTTTGATTGAAACTCTGTGTCAGGCATTGGATGCTATGATGGGTCAGTTGCCGAATGCTTGAGAAGTTGATACAAGTATTTGATTCAGTTTGTGTTATTTTGGTGGTAGAACCTCTGTTTTAGAAACATCAAGACGGAAATAGGGTGTCCCGAGTACGGGAAAACCGCACGCTCGGTTCGGGGAGCAAAGGGCGGAAACGACTTAAGGGAGCCTGACTGAAGTCCAAAGCGAAAGCGATTGAATTACCACAGGGCCCTAAGGGCTGACGGAAAAATAACTCATCTTGATTAAGAACTTGATTTTTACTTTATCTTGATGCTTTTGCAAAACCTCAGCGTTACAGCAGAAATATTGCCTTGGAGCACCATTGGTGCATTTTTTAGAATTGGCAGGTAGGTTTTGCAAACGGCTCTCTTATGTCTAATTCATGTAAATTTGGGGAATTATATACGTGAGTACGCATGGTTAGACATCTACCTTTTTCGTATCCATTTGACGGGTCCTTGGAGTTCCCAACGGAAACGCTCCTCGCCGTCCATTCACACACCCATTACGGTGCAGACATCGCTAATCCTGAACGTATCATGAACAATCTACGGGAGATCTTTCACAATACCAAATTGTGGGTATTCACGTATATAATTACCTTAAGTTTCACGAGTACTGGGTTGGATAATATTGCAGAATATCCGAGCAGATGAAGAAAAGTGACACGTCAGTGGCGACTGATCCTCCAATAGAACATGTGTCCCACTAACTTCGGATTGATGTCCCGTTTTCTTCGGATTCAGTATCCCACTTCGTTTGTTGTATGCAATTATGTCCCAGAGATGATTTTGCTTTTCTCTAATTGAATTTATTGGCTAATTTTGATACTTGGGCATAGAGAATTTTACAATATACATTGACGGCTAAATCATTTTAAACGAGATTCTGCGGCGAAAAACGAAGATACTTCTTAATCATCACGAGACATGGAATGAATAATGAAGATATCAATGTACGGGCATGTCATTGAAATTGAGTTTCGACAGTGATTTGTAGCAATGCTTACTATAACTTGAAATTAATTCCAGCTTTTTTGAGAATTCCATTGGCAGTGTGACGCTTCTTGATTTTTGCAGAACGGGGATGTGTAGACTATCTTTGCCCCATATGACATGGCTACCACGCGGGTTGCGAATCACAGAAAATCCACTCTCCTTGAGTTATTGAACAATTTTTCGCTCATATCCAGCCATAGTCTATGCCTACCGAATAGGATACATATATTCCTGATTAATCAAAAATATTTTTGGTATAGAAGATTGGGATATGAGTTTTTCTCGTTGATCAATATCTGTGGCAAACTCGAAATTTAAGAGTAATCGACTCTCACCAATCTGTTGATCAGATAATCCATGGTTTAACTCCAGTAGATCCGATGCAACATATCGTAGTTCGGTAAATAAATCATGGAATGAACCGACCTCTATAATCAGCCCCCTGATATCGCTATCTGTTATGGACAGAGTGCCATCCTCATAAACGAAAACTTTCGCATGAAAAATTAATGAAGACTCTGTAGAGCTCATGATACAATAATTTTGTATTTAACAATGAATTTACAAGACCAACTGTTTATCCAGTGCAGAAGACAGTGGAACTGGAATTTAGTAATTTCCAAGATATTGAGCAGTAGGAGAAACTTGCTCATTTCAGGAAAAATCTTCATTCAGGACTCCCTTGGATGCACCTACTACAATTAGTCCATAGGTTAATAATTGCCCACAAAAAATATGATTATGGATGAATAAAATGATGTAAGAAAAAAAGGGGAATTATATACGTAATTACGCAAACACCAATTTTTACCGTTTTAACTCTTTTTCTTATTAGGCTGGCGAGGTTTTGGCTTCGTTGCGAGGACTGACTTCGCTAAGGCC
>JAPOUL010000123.1 GCA_026708685.1 Bacteroidota bacterium | reverse complement strand
TGATACCCGGACGGGATTCCTGCCAAGTACTGCACATTCAATTTCACGCCCTTCAATGGCCTGCTCCACGATGACCTTCCTGTCATAGCGGAAGGCAATCTCTACAGCCTCCTGATATTCATTGATCGTCTTTACCTTTGAAATTCCCACCGATGAACCAGCGTTCGCTGGCTTGACAAACAGCGGAGATCCAAGTTGATGAGAGATGTAATCATAACTTGGCACATTCCGCCCTCCATGATGAAGTACTTCAAACTTAGGGACCAAAATGCCTGCTTCACTTAGGAGCCGTTTGGAGACATCCTTATCCATACAGACAGAGGAGCTGAGTACTCCTGGGCCAACAAACGGGATCCCGTACAGCTGCAGTAACCCCTGAATTGTACCATCCTCACCGTTGATCCCATGGAGAACAGGGAATGCTATATCAATCTTCAGAGACCTTTTGGGATCCTCTCGAAATCCTAAGGCTCCCCCAGAAGTTAGATAAACAGGTTCACCCGACGCAGACAAATCCGCTTTCAGTACATCTGATTCACCACTGCTGGCAGAATGAATCCACTGTCGGGAATGATCAATTCGTATAAGCGTGACCAGATAACGATTGAGGTCGATCGCATGTAGAATATTACGGGCTGATATGAGCGATACCTCATGTTCAGCCGACTGACCTCCGTAAATCAACACAATATGCTGCATGAATGGATGTTCTCTTTAACGATCCTTGTTTTCGACCAAGTGTCCCTTATGATAGATTGCCCAGGCTCTACCCGTCATTCTAGAGCCAATAAATGGTGTATTACGGCTCTTTGAATGGATATGTCCTGATTCAAATGTCCAATCACTGGACGCATCAAAAATCGTGATATTCGCCTCTTGTCCTACCTCAATGGCAGGAACGTCAAGTCCAAGAATTTTCCGTGGAGACACACAAATCTTACAGACTGCATCCATCATGGTTAAGTGCTTCGGAGCAATCAGATAACGACCAATCAGGCCCCACGCGGTCTCCAGACCAATAATGCCGAATGGGGCAGATACAAAATCGGTCTCCTTCTCAAATGACGCATGAGGAGCATGATCTGTACAGATTGCATCTAGAGTTGTGTCACGAAGACCACTGCGTATCGCCTCTACATCCTGAGCCGTCCGTAATGGTGGATGCATTTTCGTATGTGAGTCAAAGCCGGATTCCTGCACAATCTCGTCGGTCAGTGAAAAATGATGCGTACATGCTTCGGCCGTGACGGATACTCCCCGTGCTTTTGCCTCACGGATCATGGCAGTTGATCGTGCAGTGGAAACATGGGCAACATGTAAATGTCCGCTTGTTAACTCTGCCAGCATCAGATCCCGTGCGAGCATGGATTCCTCGGAAAAGGTAGGTGTCGGCGTGAGTCCAAGTCGGGTGGAAATCAATCCCTCATTCATCTGGCCCTTCGGACCAAGGGTTACATCTTCCATATGATTGATGATGGGTTTGCCCAGAATACGTGAGTATTCAAGAGCACGGCGCATGAGGCTACCGCCCTGTACAGGGGATCCATCATCACTGAATCCAACAGCACCAGCATCAACTAATTCCGCCATCTGAGACAGATTCTTGCCCAACCGACCCTGAGAGACACATGCGATCGGATGTACATCTACTGGTAAATTCAGTGATCGCTGGATGATGGAATGAATCGCCTCTCGGGTATCAATGGGCGGATCTGTATTCGGCATACATGCGACAGCTGTAAATCCGCCAAACGCTGCAGCTCTGCATCCAGTCTCAATCGTCTCTTTATGCTCCTGACCTGGATCTCTGAAATGAACATGCATGTCCATCCACCCAGGAGAAATAAATCGCTTATCAGCATCAACGACATATTCATCCATCACCCCAAGATCTGGACCAATGTCTGTAATGACCCCACCACGAATGCGTACATGAGCCTGTTGAATGCTCTTATCCACCGGATTGATGATTGATCCGTTTTCAATAAATAGGTCTGGTGTCATGCTACAATGATGGCTCAACCAAGGTAATCTGATCTGACTTATACGCATCATGGAACCTTTTTCATCATTCGCTGTACACCTCTTAATTTTGAAATTGCTGTACAGGGAGATCCCCTATTTGTAGATATTGTTACTGCGCTTGATTTTTGGGGCACACTAATGGAAAAACTGGCAAAAGAAAAGCATGAAATCCAGATCCTTATTGCTGAGGACGAGGAAGATATTGCTGAAGTCACTCGCCACTTCCTTGAACAAGAAGGTTATCAGGTTGATGTTGCCTATGATGGACTTGAGGCTTTAGACAAAATGAATCCCGCAATTGATCTGGTCCTGCTAGATGTGATGCTCCCTGAACTGGATGGTTTTGAGGTGTGTCGTCAAATTCGGTCTAAAACTGAAACCGAAGAAGTTCCGATCATCTTTCTCACTGCCAAATCTGAGGACGATGACCAGATTCGCGGACTCATGCTTGGCGGAGACGACTATCTTACAAAACCATGCTCCATGGATGTGCTACTCGCACGGGTACAGTCTGCACTTCGCCGATCGCATGTCAGCGAAATCAAGACCATTGAGCTGCTCGGGATAACACTGTATCCGAAGCAGTACAAGGCTCTCCTCCATGGAGAAAACCTTAACCTTACCTTTACGCAATTTCAGCTCATCTACTGTTTGGTTAATTCCCCACGCCAGATTTTTACCCGCAAGGAGCTGTTAGAAAAGATTTGGAACGACGATATTCTTACCGTTACAGATCGCACCGTGGACACCCACATGAAAAACTTGCGCGACAAGCTCGGTGATTTTTCTCAGTATATAGAAACAGTTTGGGGAATCGGTTATCGATTTAATGATCTAATTTCTAATTCATCTTCACAATAATTCGTGAATGCCCACTACGGACCAACCTGAAAAATTGAGGTTTCCCAACCGTGCTCCCACGCGGTTTTGGATGTTTCTCAATTTCGTCATTTTTGTTGGAATTGCTACCCTTGGAGTGGTGCTGGTGACTATCATTGGCCTCACCCATGAGATCCACAATGCTACACGTGAATCTCATATCGTGGACACCGAACATATTGCCTCCCTCATTCTCTCGACAGACCTGATATCCACTGACCCGGATCAGTGGGAGGAAATTCTAAACCCAGAAATTTCGACTCTACTAGACTTCCAAGACCTGTTTATCTGTATTGCACAAGGAGATTCTGTGCTCTGGAGAAATGATCCACTTGAAGAGAGCGATCACCATGAAAAGATGCTCCATCACACCACGGAAGAGAAACCGTTTTTTGACATTGTTTCGGAGGATGATCGTCAGAAAGTCCAACTTGGCGCAGTTCGTAAGGGGGATATTGTCATCGGGCTCGTACGACCTGTCAGCCCTCTGTACATTCTTGTTTCCCACATCATGTTCAAAATATTTCTTGGATTCGGGTTTGTCTTTTTAATGTCCATGGTGGGAGCATGGATGGCTTCCGTAAAAGTTCTACAGCCCCTCAAGATGATCAAGGAGGTGACCAATCGGATCGTTGGAGGCGAATACGGAACTCCCATTCATATTCAGTCTAAAGCCGCAGAATTTCAGGATCTGGGACACAATGTTGATCAGATGTCGCAGAGTTACATGGATAAAATTATTGAACTGGAAAAAGTCACCAAGCTGCAGCGCGATTTTATTACCAACATCTCTCATGAAGTTCGAAATCCAATTTTTGCTATCAGTGGCTTTCTGGAGGCACTCGGATCTTCCACCCTCTCCAAGGACCACCGCCAAAAATACTCAGCTCGCGGATTACTGAACCTCAAGCGTCTCAACACACTGTTTAGTTCTCTCATTGAGATAGCCCGAATTGAAAGTCATGACCACACGCTCTCGTATTATCGCTATAATCTAGCCCTCATCGTGCGTGACACCAAAGATCTATGTGCGGAGAAAGCCCAAGAGAAAGGGATTCACCTTGACCTTGATGAAACAGAGATCTGGGTATATATAGATCACAGCCTGATTGAGCGTGTCTTCATGAATCTTATCGAAAATGCAATTCAGTATAGCCAAACTGGAACCATCACCTGTCGATTCCACAAGCTGGATACAAAAGTACGAGTGGAAATCATTGATGAGGGGCGTGGAATTCCCAAAGAGGAGCTTCCTATGATTTTCGAGCGTTTTTACCGCATTGACTCGTCTCGCTCAAGAAGAAATGGGGGGAGTGGTCTTGGACTTGCAATTGTCAAGCAAATCCTTCATGAGCATGGCGAAACGATTCATGTTGAGAGTACGGTTGGCCAAGGATCACGTTTCTGGTTTGAGCTGCCCCTTGCCACCGATCATACAATATCATGAGTCTTCATTATCCATCCCGCACCGTTGATTCTTGCTGACGCATCTAAAGTCGATTTTCCATCATCCTATGGCTGTCATGGTGATTTCTTCCTAGATTTTTTTGATTGATGTGGTATGTATAACTTATTTTTATTATCTTATCACTGATGAAGGATAATCTAACTCATTCTGCTGTCTCAAGTCTTCCCACCAAGGAACCAACATCTTCCAACGGTACCAACGGTCACCCCTCTACCCATGATGTAGAGTCTCCAATTCTATTAGCAGACGAGAACTGTTATGGAGAGGGGTTTGATGTAGAACCTGTCTCTCTGACCGACTTCGATTCACAGGAGATCGTCCGTGTGTTGCGATTCATGTATACTGCACGCATTCTTGATACCAAGATGCTTGCCTTACTCAAACAGGGAAAGGGTTTTTTTCATATTGGGTGCAGTGGCCACGAAGCAACTCAGACTGCATTAGGTCTTCTCAGCAAACCCGGACATGACTGGTATTGCCCCTACTATCGTGATCTAGCCTTGGTTCTCACCCTCGGGCAAACGATTGAAGAAACGCTTCTGGACCACTTTGCAAAGCCTGAAGGAGTCAATTCGGGCGGTCGTCAAATGCCTGCTCACTATGGGGCACGAGATAAAAATATCTTTACGGTTTGCTCATCTGTTGGATCGCAGTACCTGCCCGCCCTTGGACTTGCCATGGCCTCCATGAAGCGGGGAACGGATGATTTTACGCTCTGTTCTGCTGGTGACGGAGCGACCTCCCAGGGAGCATTTCATGAAGCTCTAAACTGGTCTGCCCGAAGCAAGGCACCCGTCCTGTTTCTCATTCAGGATAACAAATATGCGATTAGTGTCCCCGTTGAGGATCAGATTGCTGGTGGAACGCCCTATAAAATCGCTGGTGGCTATGAAGGTCTCGCCCGTTACCGCGTTGACGGTACCGATTTTTTTAAGGTCTATGCAGTTGCCAAAGCTGCGATTGGTCATCTTCGTGCTGGACACGGCCCCGTATGCCTTGTATCTGATGTCGTGCGCCTACTGCCTCATTCCTCATCCGACAATCATCTCAAGTATCGCAGTGAAGAGGAACTGATTCAGGATCAAAATGCTGATCCGATTCGTCGTCTAGAGCGAACCTTGGTGGATGCTGGACTCCTTTCCACATCCAAGGTGGAAGAGATGCAAGAGGAGATTAAGACGGAGATCAATGACGCAGTCGCTTCTGTTGAGCGATTGGCTGATCCTGACGTTTCTACTGCAACAACTCATGTCTTTTATGAAGGGAATCTTGATCTCGACTATGGCATAGATGAACCTTTAGGAGATCCTGTCGTGATGGTAGATGCGATCAACCATGGACTTCACGAGGAGATGGAGCGTGATGAGAAGATGCTTGTTTATGGCGAAGATGTCGGTGGCGAAAAAGGGGGTGTATTTACCGCCACCCGCGGACTTACCGAAGCATTCGGCCCTGAACGGTGCTTCAATTCACCCTTAGCCGAAGCCTCCATTATCGGAACGGCAGTCGGGCTGAGTGCATCAGGCTTTAAGCCCGTTGTAGAAATCCAATTTGCTGATTACATCTGGCCAGGGATGCAGCATCTTCGCAATCAGGCATCATCGCTACGGTATCGATCCAACAACGCATGGTCCTGTCCGATGGTGATCCGTGTCCCCTGTGGTGGATACATCCACGGTGGTCTCTGTCATTCCCAAAATATTGAGACTTTTTTCGGACATACTCCCGGCTTTCGAGTTGTCATGCCCTCATCTGCCCCTGATGCGAAAGGGTTATTGAAAACGGCCATTCGCAGTAAAGACCCTGTCCTCTTTTTAGAACATAAAGCCCTCTATCGGGCGGCAAGTGCACGCGGTCCAGAACCGGGAAAGGACTATCTCATCCCCTTTGGAAAAGCAAATATCTTACGTGAGGGCACAGACTTGACCATCGTGACGTATGGTTTTTTAGTTCATAAATGCCTAGCCATTGCCAGACAGCTGTCACGGGAAAATCAGATCTCAGTGGAAGTGATTGACTTGCGAAGCCTGATGCCCCTTGATTCCGATGCCATCCTGACTTCCGTCCAGAAAACCCATCGGATCCTGATTGTTCATGAAGATCACGAATTCCTTGGATTTGGAGGAGAAATCGCTGCCCAAGTTGCGGATACTGGATTCAAGTATTTGGATGCACCTGTACGACGTGTGGCTTCAAAGTTTACCTTCGTCCCTTATGCGGCCCCACTAGAAAAAGAAGTACTTCCTCAGGAGGAGGATATCCTTGAGGCGGCCCGATCGCTTGCCCAGTGGTAAAGAAATCTCACTCGAATTGGATCTTATCCAACGACCCGCACAAAGCGACGCTTCCCAACCTTGATGACACATGGAGTATCCTTCTCCGTATGGATTTCCCGTCGAGAATCCGTCACTTTTTCTCCGTCTATACTTACTGCTCCCTGTTCTACCAATCGCCGTGCAGCACCATTAGAGGATGTTAAACCTGCCATGGTCAGCAGGCTTAATAAACCTATGGGGCCTTTGGTTTCTGGTGTGAAGGATGGAATGTCGTTGGGAACCTGCTTTGCAATGATCGTACGCTCAAAGTGATCACGGGCCTGCTCGGCTTGATCACTGCCATGATACAGTCTTGTGACTGACAGTGCCAGGCGGTGCTTGGCATCTCGGGGGGACTCCGATGCAAACTGGCGTAACCTTGGGAGTTCAGTTGTTTCCTCGTCACTGGCAAGTTCAAAGTAACGATAAATCAATGCATCTGGTAACGAGAGAATTTTCCCATACATCTGCTCAGCAGATTCCGACAGTCCAATGTAATTATTGAGCGACTTGGACATCTTTTCCTTCCCGTCAAGTCCTTCAAGAATCGGCAGTGTCATACAGACCTGCGGAGATTGTCCAACACTTTTCTGCAGGTTACGACCCATCAGAAGATTGAACTTCTGATCCGTCCCTCCCAGTTCTATGTCCGACTGGATCTCGACAGAATCCTGAGCCTGAGCTAGCGGATAGAGGAATTCATGAATGCCAATGGGATCCCCCTTGGAATAACGTACAGCAAAATCATCTCTCTCCAGCATTCGTGCTACCGTTGTTTTGCCGGCCAGTAGAACCACATCCTCAAACGATAACGTACCCAACCATTCTGAATTGTAGACAATCTGAACGCGTTCGGGAGCAAGAATTGTAGAAGCCTGCTCAAAATAGGTCTTGCCATTGCGTCGGGTTTCATCCAGCGAAAGGGCTGGGCGCATTTTGGAGCGACCACTTGCATCACCTATCATCCCCGTAAAATCTCCAACGATGAGGACAATTTCATGCCCAAAATCCTGAAACTGTCGCAACTTTCGCAAGACAACGGCATGCCCAAGATGGAGGTCAGGCCGACTCGGATCACAACCGAGTTTGACCGTCAGGGGCTTGCCCGTCTTTTCGGCATCAAGCAATTTCGTACGCAGATCCTGCTCTGGAATAATCTCTTCAACCCCACGCTTAAGATGCAGGATCTGATGGTCTACCGGTGGAAAATGCATGTCAGTATTGCTTCATGGATCGTTCTAGTTGACGCTTGGTATCTCGCTCGGTGATATCCGCCCGTTTGTCAAAGAGTTTTTTGCCTCGTGCAATTCCAATTTCAACCTTGATCTTGCCGTGACTTACATACAGTTTCAGTGGAATCAAGGTGTTTCCTTTTTGCTCTACGGCTTTCTGCAACCGAGAAATTTCTTTTCGATGCAACAAGAGTTTACGCGGTCGCAGTGGATCGTGGTTATTCAAATTCCCATGACTGTAGTGGGAAATATGGGCATCCACCAGAAAGATCTCTTGATGTTCAATTTTACACCACGCTTCGGACAGACTTGCACGCCCATCACGAATGGATTTGACTTCCGTACCCAGCAAGACCATTCCAGCCTCCATCGTATCTAGAATATGATAATTACGGCGAGCACGGCGATTGCTCACAAGAACCGTATTGGGTTTGGCCATTTCTCACGATATCGCCTCCGACAGGAACCCAGTATCATGCCCCCAATCCGTTGTCTGTTCAAGATCACCCAGCACAGATAATGGTAATGGAGATAAATCCTCCACAATTCCATGATAGTACATATAATCGCGGATTGCTGTCATACTCGCAATGGAGATCTGATCCATACGAAGTCGAAGATGTTCTCTAAAAAAGGTTTCTGCAGGCAAAGAAGACTTACAGGTAAACTGATGTGCCGTGGCTTCTGCCTCACGAGTCAGTTGGAGCACTATCTGGGTCAACGCATCGATCGGACTGCCTTTCAAGCAGCAGTAGACACCCCATACCATCGGATACTGTGCCATTTCATACCACTCCTGACCAAGATCAAGACGATCTAAACCTACCTCTTGCTCAGATGGTCTCTCGCGATGGATCAATGCAACATCCGATGACTGATCCTTTACAACCTCTAATTGCTGACCATAATGCTCTTTCATGATGACGATGGTCATAAATTCCTCAAGAGGATGTTGCGGTGAAGATCCTATCGTTTTCATCCGGTGCAAATCTTGATGAAGCTCAATAGAGGTAAACGGATATTTCCAAGAGGAGACGACTCCGCCAGGAACAATGTCCAAGTGATCTGTGAGCTGAAGTGCAACCGTGACGGGTATCAGAGCAAGATCTACCTGCTTTTGATACAACAACTCCGTGCAGGTGGAAAAACTCTGCGTTTCGGATTGTATTCCAAGCGACTGAGCAGCAACCTGAAGACATTCCGAGGGTGGAAAATTCCAGAACGCCAGTTGCATGAAAACTTAGGAGTCTCGCATGCGTTCCTTGATCCGAGCGGCTTTTCCACGCAGACCACGCAAGTAATACAACTTGGCACGGCGTACCTTTCCGCGGCGTTTGACTTCCAGCTTGGCAATTCGAGGAGAATGAAAGGGAAAGACGCGCTCAACCCCTACTCCACTGGAAATTTTTCGGACCATAAAGGTTTTATTGGAACCGCTGCCACGAATCGAAATGACCGTACCCTGAAAAATCTGTATACGCTCTTTGTCTCCCTCAATGACACGCAGATGAACTGCGACCGTATCACCAGTATTAAAATCTGGGAGTGGATCCTGGCGTAGCTGCGAAGCCTCTACGATATTAAGAAGGTTATTGGACATCATTTTAATGGTTATGGATCAGGTTTGAGCCTGTGCGGCGTGAAGTTTCCAGAGATCCGGGCGCCGCTCCTGGGTTCGCTGTTGACGAATATCATCTCGCCATTGGGCAATTCTTTGATGATCTCCACTGCGCAGTACTTCAGGCACATCAAGCCCGCGAAACGATGGTGGACGCGTATACGTTGGAGCACCAAGAAGTCCATCCTGAAATGAATCCTCCAATGCAGATTGTGCATCTCCAAGCACCTTCGGGATTAACCGAACGATGGCATCAATGATCAGCAGTGCAGGAAGTTCTCCGCCACTAACAACGAAGTCTCCAATGGAGATCTCCTGGGTAATCAATGTCTCTCGCACACGGTGATCAACGCCTTTATAGTGTCCAGCCAGAAATACAAGATGTTGATCTAGAGAAAGGGTATTGGCCACTGCTTGCGTAAAGGGCTGCCCGTCTGGACTCAGATAAATCACTTCATCGGGGGACGAGCCCAGCGCTTCAATACATTGAAAGATCGGTTCAGGCTTGAGGACCATGCCACCCCCACCACCATAGGGATAGTCGTCAATTTGCTGCACCTGCTCATCACAGTATGATCGAAGATCATGGATATGCAACGATGCTTCACCTTTGATCCGGCGCAGAATCGTTAGGTCCAGCGCTTTTTTGAGGTGATCTGGAACGGCAGTCAAAAGATCAATTCGCATCGTATTCAGTCTATAAGCCCCTCCATGGATCGGATCGTCATCTGTCGTTGATAAAGATCCTTTGAGACGATGAATTCATCAACTGCTGGAATGAGTGCATCCTCATGATCGTCTCGATCAATGAGATACACTGGATGTGCTGCTGTCTCCCAAATCTCTTTAATGCTTCCTATCATCTCTCCATCTTCATTAAGAATGTTCACTCCAATCAGATCATGAAGATAATACTCACCAGAATGCAACGGAGGAAGGTCATCAAGATGTGCAAAGACGAGTGGTTTTCTGAGTCTCTGTACATCACTGACACTCTGGATTCCAGCGAGTTGCATCAATACCGAGATCCCATGTTTGGACGTGTGTAATCGGGAACTAAGGATCTCGTAGGATGCGGACGATTCAGGGGTACGCCCGAGCCAGATCCTTTTCAGATTGCGTATGCGATCAGGATCGTCACTTTCGGGAATGACTTTACATTCACCCTTCACACCATGGGGGCGGGTCATCCGTCCCACCTGGAGCAACTTGTCTGACAACGTCGTTTCCATCTCACATTCATAAGCATCATCAAGGAAAATTGATCCACTACTCGTTGGTAGATTCAGCAGTCTCAGGCTCTTGCTTGTGATCTGGCTCGGAAGAATCCTGCAGAGAATCTTCAGAGGCTTGACTCTCTGTTTCGCTTGACGCTTCAGTTGAGACTTCTGCCTGTTGTCCAGCGGCCTGCTCCGCCTTCTTGCGAGCCTTTTTTTCGGCCGCTTCGGCAATGGCTTTTTTACGTTTTTCGAGAAGCTCTGCCTCCAGATTTTCAGCTGCTTTGGTTTCCGCTTCCATGGCATCCCTGCGCAACTCTGTGGTTGTCGTCTTGGTTTCGGACATCAGCTGATCGTTGCGATAGTTCTGATGGGCGGTCACAGCCGCCTCGATCGCTTCGGGATCGGCTCCTTTGCGTTCCATGTGTAAGCCGAGTAGAATGCCCTTTCGGCTGAGCAGACTACGAACAGTATCGGTGGGTTGGGCACCGACCTTCAACCAATGCTTAATGCGCTCGTCGTTGAGTTCAACGTGCGCAGGCTCATCAAGAGGGTAATACCGACCAAGGTCTTCAATAAACCTGCCATCGCGGGGAGCTCGTGAGTCTGCAGCGACCACGGCCCAAATCGGCTTCTTTTTTCGCCCCATACGGCGTAATCTGAGTTTTACTGCCACCTTTCTATGATTTAATGTGAATGAAGTATTAGCGCATTGCGTTCATCAATGCGGACATGTCAATTTGCTTGCCTTTCTGCACATTCGAATGCATCCGCTTCATCATTTTACGCATGTGGTTAAACTGAGTTAAAAGCTGATTCACATCTCTCACTTCTAAACCACTACCCGCTGCAATTCGACGTTTACGGCTACTGCGAATTCCTCGAGGATTCTGTCGTTCCCATGGAGTCATACTGAGAATCAGTGCTTCTGTTTTAGTAAACTCTGATTCTGCTAGGTCCATATCTTTCAATTGTTTTCCAACTCCAGGAATCATTCCGATTAAATCAGACATGGAACCGAGGGATCTCACCTTTTGAATCTGCTCATAAAAATCTTGCAGATCAAAGGACTGCTTACGGAATTTTTCCCGAAGAATTTCTTTCTGCTCGTCATCATACTGCTGCTCTGCTTTTTCAACCAGAGAAACAACATCGCCCATTCCAAGAATTCGGCGAGCCATTCTGTCGGGATAGAATGGAGTCAACTGATCCATCTTTTCGCCCGTGGATGCAAACTTGATCGGTTTTTCTACAACCGAACGAACCGACAGAGCGGCACCTCCGCGGGTATCTCCATCCAGCTTGGTCAGGACAACCCCGTCAAAATCAAGGCGAGAATGAAATTCCTTGGCTGTCTTCACCGCATCTTGCCCTGTCATGCTGTCAATCACAAACAGGGTTTCGGATGGTTGAACGATGGATTTAATGTCGGCCACTTCGGTCATCATGCGTTCGTCCACATGCAATCGTCCTGCTGTATCAATGATGACGGTATCGCGTGCCTGCTGACGGGCATAGGGGATGGACTCTTTGGCAACGCGTACTGCATCCTGAACCACAGTTCCATCCTCCTGTGCTATACTGAAAACAGGAACTTGAATCTCTTCCCCCAACTTCTTGAGTTGATCGACAGCTGCGGGGCGATACACATCTGCGGCGACCAAGAGAGGAACTCTCCCATTGGATTGAAGATGTAAGGCAAGCTTTGCAGAGAATGTTGTTTTACCCGACCCTTGTAATCCCGATATGAGAATGACGGCAGGCGGCGGATTGCTCACCAAATTGATTTCTGAAGTATCCTCCCCAAAAAGGCGAACGATTTCATCATAGACAATCTTCACGATCATCTGTCCAGGGGCAACCGACCGAAGTACACGATCACCCAGTGCTTCTTCCTGAACTCGATTCGTAAATTCTCTGGCTACCTGATAACTGACATCAGCCTCCAACAGAGCACGTCGAATGTCACGCATTGACTCAGCAATGTTGACCTCGGTAATACGACCCTGCCCCGTAAGACGCTTGATCGTACTTTCTAAACGTTGTGAAAGATTTTCAAACATTTAGGTTGATGTGGATACAAATAAAACAAATTTTTAGAAGACAGCATAGTTATACGCACTTACAATACAAATGGATCACATTCAGGGTTAGCCGAGAGTTTTATTCTGTGATCCATAACCGTTAGAGTGATGTGGAGATTACTCTGTGCATGATCTAACGTCATAGTAATGTTTATCACTGCTTAGATCAAGAATGCAATGTTAGACTGGAGTGGTTGGAGAGAGAATGATTCACTGCAATTGTTGAACTTGTTGGATGGCAACCACCATGATGGTTGGTCTCGTTGATGCCGATCTGCAACCCATTGAGTAGTCTGTCGTACATTTGTAATACACTTTGATTGTTTTTTGAGACAGACAAAATGACCAAGTCGGAATTGCGTGCGTTCTGTCGATCCAAGCGTCAGCATATGACGGAAGACGATTACCGCATGCAATGCAGAAACATTCTGGTTGAAACTGTCTCTATTGCTGAAATTCTCAATGCAACCAATGTACTGTCCTACTGGCCAAAACTTCGTGCCCGTGAAATCGATACCCGACCGCTTAATTGCTGGCTTCGTGCCAGGGGATCTACGGTATTGCTCCCCATCATTGAACCGAATGTATCTGTGAATCGTATGCATTGGGGAGAGTTTGACCGTGAGCATAATTTCGTAGTGAACCGCTGGGGTATTTCTGAACCATCAGTATCCTCTACCGTTGCTTCTCAGGAGATTGATGTAGTCTTGGTGCCAGGTCTTGGTTTTGATATTCAGGGATATCGAGTTGGATATGGTGGTGGATTTTATGACCGGCTGTTTACATCTTTGAAGGCATTTAAAATCGGATTGACCACAGACGCATGTCTACACCAAACGATTCCCGCTGAATCTCATGATATTCCCGTTGACCTTATTGTCACCCCCTCCAAAACACTCGTCATCAACGAAGTGAATGCCGAAGAAAGTCATCGACAAAGAGAAGTTTGAAGATCTCGTCGTTGAGCAAAACCAGACTTCAGATTTGGAGTTTGAAGAAATGCTCTTTGAGAACACTTCAAAATCCTCCAAGCGATCAGGAATCGCTCCCACCATTGCAGGGTTCGGGATTGTCTCCTCTGCGGTGCTCATGATGTTGCAGGGAGCTGGAATTCTACCGGGAAGTTTTTTTTCGGATCAATTCTGGTTATTTCCGATCGTTGGAATTCTGCTCGTTTTGCTTTTTGGACTATCCCCAAAACGTCGCAAGCGCAGATCTAGATCCAAAGGAAGGTCACGTCCACCCCACGCAACTCCATCAAAAAAGGATTACACGTACTCACCTGATATGCGTGCAAATTTCCCCAAAAAATCCAAATGGAATTTCCCACCTAAATCCCGGAAAAGATACCTTGCTGGAGTCTGTGGAGGGATAGCACAAAGGATCAACATGGATCCGACTTTATTCAGGGTCCTGTTTATGGTCGCCCTGATTGCTACGGGTGCTAGCGTGCCCCTGATTGCTTACATTCTGTTTGCTATCTTCATGCCCCTGCCCGATGATGATGAGATTTGATTGCATAGGGTTCATTCAGCAATCGTGAAACAGCATATCTAGGCATCTCCTTTGTGAGACAACATTTAATGAGCTCACTCATACAGTCACTTTCAGCATGTGATGCATTCATACAATCCTGATCAGATGGCTATCAATGCCCGTCTCATGATCCTTGTTCTTTACATTCTTCTATGGAGGAACCATCGCGATTTTAATGGGTTCACCCATCATTGCCATCCTTATTCAACATGAATTCAAATCAACCAAAGTTGACGCGTTCATCCTCCGATAAAGTCTTTTCTGGTCTACTTGGGGGTATTGCCCATCGATATAACTTTGAAGCACTATGGCTTCGTGTAGGAGTCATCCTTGGAGCCGTTATGACGAGTGGGCTCTTCGTGGTTGCCTATCTTATCGCGAGTCTCATTGTTCCTGTAGATTCGGATGACGAAGCGAAGGGGCATCCTGATTGATGCCTCTGATCTGTTGAATGGAGTGAATGATGTTGCATTGTCACCTCTACTTCAGATCTGATCACTGATTGACCGCCTTGGATTAGGCAGAGCAACTTAAAGCACAGTGTCTATGGATTCGTAACAAATTCAGTAATCATCTCTCCCACATAATACTGCTACCGCATCATGAACTTGAATATTTGGCACAATTGACCAATTAGAATGTATCATGTCATATGATCTTTTTTGTGCTACATTTCTCTGGATGATCTCCCCACTGGGGACTCTCAACGATGGACAAAAAAAATAAATCCTATGTGAAACGAATTCTTAAAGGGGAAGAGATTCTCTATCAGGAACGGGTTCATAGCGATGTTGCTCTCAATTCCAAGCCTCGTAAAGCAACCCTTTTTCACACAGCATCTAGAGCATTGCTCTATTCACGTACCCCAATGGGGCTTCAGCTTACCATTGTCCGATACTGTGAGGTGGATCACCTAACTACTGGAAAAACGAAGGGCAAACATTATGTGCAACTTCTTGGAGATGGATCTCGAGTTTTGATTCTTTTTGACTCCAAATCGTCCAAGCACACCTATAGAGATCTTTGTATGGCGATCATTTCTGACAATGAGAGCGTTTAGGGTTTCTTGATGGATCATCAATTATTCCTCTGGTATGCTCCCGACAACTCATGTTGGCACCATGGCTGAGGTAAAGCACTATCGTACGATCTGGCTGTCGGATTTTCATCTTGGTACGAAGGATGCTATGGTGGATTACTTATTGGATTTTCTTCGGCATAATGAAAGTGACACCCTCTTTCTTGTCGGAGACATCCTTGATGGTTGGGCATTGTCTCGGTCATGGCATTGGAGACAGTCTCACAATGATGTCATTCAGAAAATCTTGCGAAAGGCGCGAAAAGGAACACGTGTTATATATTTGCCCGGCAACCATGATGAGTTTGTACGTGATTATCTTGGCCTGTGTCTTGGGCGCATTCATGTCATGAATGAAGCCATCCATGAGACTGCTGATGGCAGGAAATTATTGGTCTTGCATGGCGATCAATTTGATGGAATGCTCCAGCATGCGAAATGGATTTCCGTTTTGGGATCCAAAGCATACAGTGTGCTCTTGCTCCTTAATCGTGGGCTTAATCGTACTCGACGATGGTTTGGGATGCCCTACTGGTCTCTCTCAGCCTATTTGAAGCATACAACCAAACGTGCTGTTCTGGCTATTGCAAATTTCGAAAATGCTATGATTGAAGTCGCTAGACAAAAAAACGCTGATGGAGTGGTCTGTGGACATATTCATCGTGCAGAAATTCGTCAAGTCCAGTCCATTCTTTATGCAAACTGTGGTGATTGGATAGAAAGTTGTACTGCCCTTGTAGAACACTCTGATGGACGCATAGAACTGCTGAATTGGGTAACGATGGACCATCAGCCCCTGCTGACTCGGTGGGAGAATAGCATTTCAGACCCAAATCAGAACTCCAGATCTATCTCTGTAAACGAAAACGAAGATGCCTAAATTAAGAGTGCTCTTTATTGTTCAGGGGGAGGGACGCGGTCATCTGACGCAAGCACTGTCTCTTGCTTCCATTCTCCGCAATGCTGGCCATTCGGTGTGTAAATCTGTCGTGAGTAAAGGTGGACATGAAATTCCCTCCTATTTTGAAGAGTGTTTGCAGTCCCCGGTGGTTGAGGTGCCCAGCGGACATTTTTTTGTCAATCAGGAAACACGGAGCATTGATTGGGGACGTACGCTAGTCAATAACAGCTTTCGCCTGAATGAATTCAATCGCAGTTTTGCCATCCTGAGTGAATTGCTCCAGTCGGAAAAGCCCGATGTGATCGTGAATTTTTTTGAGCCACTCGCTGGATTCTTTATGTTACGGGAACGTCCTAAAATTCCCATGGTTGCAGTTGGGCACCAGTTTATGTTTTTGCATCCTGAGTATCAATTTCCGACAGGCTTTGAAGTGCAAAAAATATCAACCCTGACTTTTACCCGCCTGACTGGTTTGGGAGCAGAATGTAGATTTGCACTCTCATTGTATGATGCTCCACCTCTTCCAGACAAAAAGGTAGTGGTGATGCCTCCCCTCCTTCGGCAGGAACTGTTTGATTTACCCGATGATGTTTCGGAGCCCTATTATGTTATTTACCTGTATCATCACAGCCTTAGCAAGGACTTAATTGCATGGCATCAGCAGAACCCCGCGCACCGACTTCACTGCTTTTGGAACAATGATCAAGCCGATGAAGTGACCCATTACAGTAAAAATCTCACCTTCCACCGCCTTCATTCCACTCGTTTCCTTGAAATGATGGCTCAATGTCAGGGAGTAGTCACGACCTCAGGCTTTGAAAGCATGGCAGAGGCAATGTATTTACGCAAACCGTTGATGCTCAACCCTCTTCATCGGCATTTTGAACAGCACTGCAACGGGATTGACGGAACAAGAGTTGGAGCGGCGATCCAGACCAGTGATCTCAACCTCACGCCACTTCTGGAATTCGTTCGTACTTACGACTATGATGCTACCGAACTGCGTCAGTGGATCGGCAAAGCGGATGAGATGTACGTAAGGGAACTAGAGATGGTTGTCTCCAGAGCGTCATCCGACAGCGCATCATAGCGGATCATCTGTATTTCGAGGGGAATTATATACCTGAGGCAAGAAACAATAGGGGCTTACTGGACTACTTGATGGGGCGATATAGTGGTGGTGGAAAATCCTTCCTAAACTATGGGATTTTGAAAAATTAACATGGGAGGCTTTTGCAAAACCTACACGTTTTCGTAGAAATATCGTTCTGAAGCACCTGTGACATATTTTTTAGGGTTGACTGGGAAGTTTTGCAAAAGGCACAAGATACGCGCCCGCTTTTCATTAGACCTCATGGGGCAATTACTTCTCAATACAAAGGAAGAGGAGCGTGCACAAAGTATCATCATTTACTTATTACATCTCTGATTGAATATGCCTGAACGTTTAAAGAATGATCTTCTATACGAAGATATAGATGAACTCTTTTCACTCTATGACTATCCGTTTAAATTAAAACAAAATGTAATCTCAATTCATACATGTCACCCAATATGTAACTTTCCATTCTACACCAGTAATTGATGCTGACTGCTGGTTCACGATATCAATCTTTCAGAATCGCTATAACGAAAAAGTATTCCCCTGTTACCGCTCATTATCCTTGAGAATCTCTGCAATATAGTCATATCCACTGTTGCTGTCTCGCACCTGAAATAAAATATGATTATCTGCAAATTTCTGTTGATCCCAAGATCCATCAGCATAACGATCTTTCAAATCTTGAAATGGAGTAGTAGACACAATAAATGAATCAAGCTCAACATCTGGATTACCAAGTTTATCCTGTAAACCTTTGAGCTGTGCATATAACTGAGCTTTCTCGTCTACTGGGTTGGCGGGAGCATAAATCATCCCATGCGGTTCTACGAATACGATACGCTGTCTCTTCCCTTCCTTAACCCAAATAATGAAGTCTGGATAGAACCCATAGCTCTCGAAAAAGCCTATTCCCTTGCCTTTGGATAGATTTCGTAAAAGAAATATCTCTTTATTGCTCTCTGATGATTCCATCATCCAATACTCCCGAAAATCCTTAACGAATTGATATTCACCTTGGTTGAGTGGTGGTGGGGATATTTTGATTTCACCAGTCTGATCAACCAGTAATGGTTGGTATAAGTGACGGTCAAAATAGACTCGCGGTGGATGATCCCCGTCGGACTTGTATAGCTCTCCCAACTTGGTAAGTTTCTCAATATCTTCTACTATTTCCGCTTGGCTTGCTGGAACCTTAACGATATACTTTGGACCAGATTCACCGATATGAACATTAAACTCTAAATTTGGAGTACTCTTTTCAAGATTCTGATAGCTCATATGGTTGGATCCCCATTTTGATCTGTGGTTCTTGTAGAAACGATCAGCATACTTGCAAAGAATCGTCACCGTTGCACTTTGAAAATCTTGAAGATCCTTCCATTCTGATGGATTAATCATGCGATCGTCGGCAAACAATTCGTACGAAGATTCATCTTCCATAATACTTCGTAATTTGAGTGGATCAATAGATAAATTACTATAACCACGCTCTTTCACATATCTGGACACATCCAAGTAAACTTCATTCCAGTTCACAAAGTCAAGAACTTCCCCGATCTCCTGAATTGATCGTTTCCTACCCATTGTGCCTTCCGTTACTGTATCCTTACCACTTGTAATTACATGCGTTTGGGATCTAGCATCAAGACGCACTCGAGATTTTCTATTGATTTTCAATATCCACTCCGTTTGTGCTATAAAATCTTTCCCTTTTTCCAGCTTTGGTATCATCAGGCTCTTATCCATCCATTCATCGTCGGAGAGTGTGGGCACATGAATCTCTATCATATCCTCTGCTCCCTCAAGTTTTAGATATTCACGAAATTTGGCCATATAATCGGCACGTAATGCGAAGATATTGAGCGTTTCCAGCTTCTGAATAATGTCTGGATGCATGGTCCCCTCCAGTGTAGCACTACGTCTAAGAGTCTGCTTAAAACCTAGTAGGCGCACACCTCGCCCGAATAGTTGAATAATCTGTGCCCCTTCACTACGCCCGATATTCAGAAGTCCCATGTTTGATACGCGCCAACTATTCCAACCTTCTAAAAATTTTCTAGAACCAATGAGAATATTGATGTTTGTCTCTGGTTCATTGATATATTTGAATAGCGACCCCGAAATAACATCCTCCTCTACTATAATCCCCTCTGCTTTTGCTATCACATGCTTCTTAAATTTTGATGTATCCCCAATACTGATTACTCCAAAGTATTGGTCTGAACCTGCAGCCTTCAGTCCAATTTCCCCATCGGCATTCTTGAGATCACACAGAACCAGTCCACCAGCATGGTGAGCATGTAGCATTTTGGTCACGATCTCGTCATAGATAGAATCCTCGCAGACCCCGTTAAAATAATTGAATCGGCCTTCAAATAAATCTTTCCCTTCGCTTTGAAAACCAGATTTTCCCAATAGAAGATTTTGTAGGTTTTCGACTGCCCATGGGCGATCACTTAGGAAACGATGGAGAAAACACACTACCTCAAGCACATCGCTACGCGTTTCACTTCGTTCCTTGTAGATGGCATTCACGCTTCCGCCCACCAAAGCCCATAGTGGCTTTTGAATATTGTAAATACGAATCCTATGAGATTGATCCTGAAACACGGACTGCTGCTCATGAAAGGTAAGAAGACTCGCCAGAAGAAGTAAATCACGATGGCCTCCAGGGTCTCTTACCAGATTGAGAATCTTAAAATCTTTCCCGTATCCATCGTTATAAAAATGTCCATAAGAGTAGTCGAATACGATGGCTTTCCCGTACTCTGCTGTAAGAGTGCTGTTACCTGCAGCAGTAAGAGCTTGCCCGAAAGTGGCACTGTACTCAAACGTAAATCCAGTCATCCCAATTGCACTGCGCACTTGCCTCCATACTCTCCCGCCAGAACCTTTGTGGCCTTCATCCACAAAGATCAGGTTGTTACCTTCAAAGGCATCAACCGGAATGCTTTCCCCCTGTCCTCGCTTTTCCATGACTAATTTGGTGATTTCGATCACTTGGACAATATGTTCATGAATGAGTGGGAGACCGTCATGCCTGAATCGACAGCATGGAATGTTGGACTGCTCCATATCAGACAAGTGCTGTTCACTCAATCTTTCGTTTGGAGTAATCAAGATGATGTTGTCCAAAGTATCACGGTTATAATGCAGAAACTGGTGAAAATTTAGGTGAAGTAGCAGAGTTTTACCACTACCAGTAGCCATCCAGAACGCGATTTTGTCAAGGTCGGAAAGAGCGAACTCATAGAATGAATTTGGTTTTCGTTTTCTTATAGATTCATTTAGTTGGCTGACAAAAATATCGGTGTGATTCCATCGGAAATCGAGATATATCTCTGTATAAAGTGCTGCAAGATATTGGAAATAACGCAGTGTGATGGGCTCCCCCCTACCCCTGTTCATTTCTTGAAGTACATCTCGAATGTGCCCATCGTATTTTTCCAGCATAGAGTACTTATTCTGATCAAATTTTGATCTGGCAGTCAGTCTCTTCAATATGTAACTATTCCCATTGCTGTCAAAGCCTTCCTCAGTTTTACAAAGATCTGTAAGAATTTCTTTTGTATTCTGATAACCAAGCCATTGATGTAGCCATGTCAGCAGCGTTAAGTTCTGCTCCAGTCTGATTGCCATGATGGAAGAATGAGTTGGCATTATTGAGGAGATTTTGAGACATTTGCAAACATCTTGTCCTTGAAGATTGGTTCAATGGGCTTCGCCCCAACAATACTGGACATACCGTTGACATAAATTACATCTGCCTCTTCGATAATTTTTTTCTCGCTAACAAACTTTTTGTCCCTTTCGAGATCGATTTCCTTCCAATCTACGGTATTACGCCAGATGATCACAGTAATTCGATTTGGATGCTCGCGGGTTTCGCCTTGGAAAATCAGATAACGCCTATTTTCGTCCATATGTACTTGACGAGTTCGCACCTTCATCCCAAGTAAGTAATTAAAGGTTTCGGCCATATCTACCTTCCAATTTAAGTTTTCTCCATTCACGTAAAGGTTAAGTTGATAATCAAATGGGGTCATCAATTTAACTGGATTCAGGAAGGTTTCACAATCTTTTGTTTCCCATTTGAGCATATACTTGAGGGTATAGTCTTCAATGGTATTTTCAAGTTTTGAGGTGTCCTGTGAATCAAATTCTATACTGTCTAACGCATCCTCATAGGATTCCAACCGCATATACTTAACGATTCTTAAAGATCTATCTTTTTCAGTATGTCCGTAGGGTATTCCCTTCTTCCATTCGGAGGAGAATGCGACTTTCTTGATACGTGGAAGCAATACTGTATCAAACTGTTCACCAACTTCCACCAAAATAAACTTACGTTTGACTTGATCCCTACGATTCAGATTGATCACCGCATGTGCGGTTGTACCAGACCCTGCGAAGTGGTCCATCACTAATGATTCAGACTGAGATGTTGCACCATCAAGAAGTGTTTCGTACAATGAAACCGGGTGGCAATAGGGGAAGTCTAAACCTCCGAGACTCCTTAAATCATTCAGACCACGCTTGCCGTCCTGTATTACCGATTGCATCGGTTGCTTAGGATCTATAAACTCCTTTTTTCGTGGTTGCACTTTTTCATCCGCCCCGAAGATGATACGATTCTCATCTAGCAGATTATTAATCGTCTCTGGGGATCTTGACCAGCCATTAGGAGGCACAGGACACGGTTTGTTTGTGATGGGATGAATTAATGGAATATGAAACTTTCTATCATTCATAGGAACAGGAGCTCCCATGTACACAGATTGATAAACTCTTCCGTCATCATCAATGTATGAATATGCCTTTTCACCTCCGCTAAAATGATTTTGCGCTTTTACCCAGTTATGGAAATCTTTTCTGCATTCATCATTGTTCTCCCCATGCTTGTTTAATAAATAAGTAGCTGTCTTCATAATTTCCATACGGTTGGGCGAAGGCATCCTTATTTCTGAGGCATCCCAAGTTCGCCACAGTATATACTCATGCCTAGCTGTAATTTTTCCACGTAATATTGGATTTTTCTTATCCCATATGATGGTACCGCCATCGGGGATCCTCATTTTCGAAAACAAAGCATGCAACCTTTCTTGCTCATGTTCATCTATATGACAAAGAAAAGCACCTTCTGAATTTATCATTGGAATAGCTACATCAATCCGGTCGTGCATCATTGATAACCAGCTTGAGTGCTGATAGTTATTTTTGTACAAAAAGCCACCTGTAGCGGTATTATATGGCGGATCAATATGGACACATCGCAATGCATTATGATATCGTGTTTGTAGTAAGCGGGGAGCTTGCCAGTTGTCTCCATGAACTAATAATCCGTCAATCTCTACATCAATGTCATCAAAGGAAGCCAATAAGCGATCTACAAAATTCTCATTAAAATGAATGGTATCCAACATGAGAGAGTCATTTTGCTTTATGAAATTGGACCTGTCATCATATGATCCTGATTGAGTCAAACCATCAAAAGCATCACCCAAAAGTGAAAGTGAAGCCCATTCCTTCCATTGTTCTTCATTATTTACAATTTCCTCATGAAATTCCAGTGGTATGCGATGGATCGCGATACAGTAATTGGTTTCCATCACGAATTTCTTCTTTTCCCAGAGCATTTTTTGGAATTCTTCAATCTGGGCAAGAAATTGTATGATTTGAGCACCGATACTCTTGATAAGGTTGAGAAGTTGAAGCCATCGCTCCATAGATGACTCGCCTGCACGCTCTATGATGTCAATGTTTAGAACTTCGTTCTTCAAGTAGAAATCTAATTCATAAGACAGGAATGATTCAAGATTTTTATGAATGAAAAAGTCTGAAGTATTGCGGCGGGTATATTGGCGTAAATGATATTCAAGATGGGTTTCCGATTCTCCTGTCGCATTCGGGTTACGGAGGCTGGAGAGAGCAGAAATCACATCCTCATCGGTGATATGCTCATTGATTTCGTTCAGTGATGCATTGATAATTTTTTTCTGCTTATTGCTTCCCTTATATTTTTTCTTTTCCTCACTAGTGAGGTGACGATAATCAAATGGAATGGTAAGAGAGCCTCTTATAGAATCCCAGTTCGTATTTGACCATTTGGGAATGAAAAAGCGTTGTGCTCCTTGCACATTATCTTTCTCAGCACAAACTTCATCCGCGGTAAAACGAACGACTACTCCTGTTAATGATTTCCATTGATAATTACGGAGAGTCTCGTCGGTCTTGATATAATACTGATCTTTATTTACCCAGTGAAAAAAAACCTCTTCCCCATTGTAGGGGATTGTATAACGATGATTTTGTGAGTATCGCCGCTTGCAAATTAAATCGCCATCTTCATAATAGCGACTGAAAAAAGCATAGAGGTGATTGTATACATCAGTCTCTAATGCCTTTCTATGTTGGTCAGACTCAGCACGATTCTTTAGGTCAAGGTATTCTCTGGAGATTGGTGTATCAGCATATGCTTCGGCAATCTCGCCATTTTCAAAGGAATCAGATCCGAGTACTTTGACTACCTGTCTTTGAGCTTTTTCAAGTGCATGATTGAGGTCTACCCCCCCCCATTTTTTTCTCAATCGTGCCTGGGAGCGTACTGGAGATGAATTTTTCTACAATATCACGCTTGTAATTCATAATTCGGTAAATGCCGAAATCAAGATCTGCACAGTCAAACTGGAAGATCTCACGTAGTAGACTTTGAAATTTCTGGAGATGTTCAGTATTTGCCCCCATAATACTATTTACGAAATCATGAAAAAATGAATCACAATATACAACAAAGATGCGAAAAGCATGGCTTTTCTGAGGTACATTAGAAAAACTCACCTTTTTGTTCTCGCCCCCTACAATTTCGGCCACTCACGCATATAAGCCTCTTTTGAAGAGTAATTTCACTCTGCCAAGACGGATAGATTTATCTGTTGAACCGATACCATACCGGACCCTGTGAACTCAAATCCAGTGATCCCAGCCTGCGGAACTGCCCCATGTCCATGAACGAGCATCTCCCCGTTCATGTATCCCTGAAAATGCGTCGTGCTACTAACAATTTTGAACTCATTCGCCCCATCCAACGGCTGAAACAACCCTTCATCGTAAATCTCTTCCTCTCCACTGGAAAGAGCACCAATACGCAGAGTTTCATCTGAGATTTCCATGTAATGATAGTTCAGGCTATCCTGCATGTGATGGATCAAGCGAACTGAACCATTAAACTCTGATACATCTACTTCCATCAGGAATTCCACATCGGAGACGGGAATCCCAGATGTGATCAACGCTGGTGAGTCCTGAACCGTTAAGGCCAAATGCACATTGCCATCAGAATCACGGACCGTGTCAGGGGAAACATTTCCCTTCACCGTTTGAAACGCAGCATTGAACGCAGAAACCGCATTTTCTCCAGCCCACCACTGCCATCCTCCATCTTCATCAATCCCAGAAAACTCTGGACTTCCACCCATTCTCACAAACTCGCTTTCCATTTCTTTGAGTCTTGCGGACATGGAGTCCACCATCGCAATCCCCACTCCCTGCTGATAGACCAACTGACCACCGAGGGTGGATGCTTGAAACAACGGAAAAAGTCCAATCCCACCGATGACTGCAAGTGGGATCCAAACGATCATGCGAAATTTCAACCACCACCATAACACCACTCTCAGGGCTGCATAGACCAAAAAGAATTTCATGGCGAATTCACCTGTTTCTTCATGGTCATGAAGGATCGTATTTGCCTGTCCGGTGACCTCTACGGTTTCGATCGCGAATTCTCCTGAGATCACACTGGCGAGCGTCCCCAGTGCACCGAGTACATATAGGATGGTTGATGTTTTCACAAGAAAGGTAGCTCGTCGAAAAAACAGAGCAATGACATCCACCACAAAAGCGGTGATCAACAGAGCGATGGGAAAGTGCACGATCATGGGGTGCACATTAGGCATCCATTCGGGAAGCATGATTCAAGATTTTGTTTTGAGAGTTCTGCTTAGACGAAGACTATTCCATACAACGGAAAGACTCGAAAGCATCATGGCAAAGGAAGCGAGCATAGGATTCATTAAGATACCAAAAATCCAATAGAAAGCACCAGCCGCCACTGGAATACTCATTGAATTATAAATGAAAGCAAAAAATAAGTTTTGACGAATGGTTCGTAAAGCATGTCGTCCAAGACTAATGGTCTCTGCAACGGATGTTAGATCTTCACGCATCAGTGTGACATCGGAAGATTCAATGGCAACTTGAGTTCCTGACCCAATCGCTATACCAATATCTGCATGAGCAAGGGCAGGTGCATCATTAATTCCATCGCCGACCATAGCAACCACAAAACCCATGTCTCGAAGTGTGGAGATGAAGTCCATCTTCTCTGCTGGTGTCATGCCTGAGTGCACTTCCCTGATCCCTAACTGGTCAGCAACGCCACTTGCATTCGTTTCTGTATCGCCAGTGAGCATGATGACTCCCAAACCTTGACTACGCAAATGTGCAACGGCATCTTTAGAGGTAGCTCTCAATGTATCATTGACGGTAAACTGACCGACCCACTGTCGGTCAATGGCTATGTGAATTCTCTTTTCAATGTCAGCATAGGGAGGAAAGTCAACATCTTGCTGGGCCAGAAAACCTGCACTTCCAACAGAAACGAGTTGATGGTCAATAGTACCAGTGATCCCTAACCCAGGAGTCAATTCTATGGACTCTGCATGTTCAAATTGAATCCCCTCTGATTTGGCCTTTGCCACAATCGCTTCGGCTAGTGGATGCGAGGAATGAACTTCCAACGATGCGGCCATGGTCAGAACCATCGTGCGAGACACCTCTGGGGACACATCCATAGATTCAATCGTGGGAGTCCCTACTGTTAGTGTTCCTGTCTTGTCAAGCACTACATGAGTCACCTTACTGATCCTTTCAAGAGCATCCCCGCCCTTGAATAGAATACCCCTTCGTGCGGCCGCACCCGTAGCAACAACAATAGCGGTCGGAGTCGCAAGTCCCAATGCACAGGGGCATGCAATGATCAAGACGGAAACAAATGTAATGATCGCAAGCTCCATGCCAAGTCCAGTGAACATCCATATCGTAAACGTAAGAATGGCAATCATCACAACAATAGGAACAAAAAAACCTGAGACTTGATCAGATAGCCTCTGTATGGGAGCTTTTCTCCCCTGTGCCTCTCTGGTAAGACGCACGATGTGTTGCAGGATCGTATCCCTTCCTGTGTGCGTTACAGATGCCGTAAGGGATCCATCTATGTTTAAAGTTCCAGCCACAACGGTATCGCCAATGGATTTTGCGACGGGTAAGGGTTCTCCTGTCAGCATACTCTCATCTACCGAACTCATTCCTTCCATCACTTGCCCATCTATGGGCACTTGATCACCGGGACGAATCACAACTAAATCTTGAGATGTAACATTCTCCACTGGAATATCTACCAGATGCGTTCCCCTCTTCACGCGGGCTGTTGGAACTTGTAACCGAAGAAGGGACTCAATTGCTGATCCAGTTTTATGCAGTGCATGAGATTCAAGGAATTGGCCCAAAAGCACTAATGCAACAATGACAACGGCCGCTTCAAAATAGACTGCCATATTTGAATTGAAGACATTGGGCAAGAGCGTAACGATGGTGCTGTAGATCCATGCGGATCCAACACCAATCGAAATCAACGTATACATATTTGTTGTCCCCCGAATGAGTGCACTCCGTGCCCTTTTGAAGAACTCTCCCCCACCATAGAATACAATAGGAGTTGAAATCACCAACAATAACGTATGACTGACTAGATCAAACATTGAGAACACCATAACGACAACTGCTCCAACGATGGAAAGCACTAAACGAAGATGTTTCCCTAACGAATTGCTGGACTCCTTGATGGGTGTTCCAGTGTATTCTGGAAATGCCGATATGAATTGTTCAGCATGATTGAATTCAGGAATCCATGATAGTTTCAATGTTTGACCAGAGACCTGATACTCAATCAACGGCCCCACTTGACGGCATCGGGTCTCAATGGTTTCTGTTGCTAACGCTTCATTCTGATCTTTCAGATAGAGAATGATCGTTGATCGGGGAACATCATATCCTGCATTTTGGATGGCTGACAATGCAGCTTGGGCGGATAACCCCTTAATATGAGCTTGATGCGTAGCTATATTGACTTGGACTTCACTGGTATCAGAAAGTTGATCCAGCTGACGCTCAAGCCCAGCTGCACAGGACGCACAATGCATTCCTACAATGGGCAGTGTCAACGTTGAAGTACTTGAACTCATGGATTTAACAGATCACAACTATGAATATCTGTATGGAGGTGGTATCCGCTGTATCCATTAGGGACAGAAACAACTTTTCTAATGGATATGATTTTCCCTAATTTACTACTTTGCAATGTAATGGAGTATGCAGTCATCATATAGATGTAGCTTGATTCATTTGGATGTACACCTCATTGAAGTAACCCAAGCATGGATTTCTTTCAATCAAACGTTTTGTATAGGTTGAGGCTTATACTACATCATCACTACATCCCCTTTGAAGAAGATCCACCTGTCATGAATGAACAAATCCATATCAATTCGCGTTTTATTCCGCGGGTGAATGACATCAGAAAATAACATCTACAGTAACGTTTCTGAAAACTGATCCTCATGTTGTTTTCGTTTGTTAACCGCTGCTTTGCGACCCCAAAAGCCTTGATATTTGAAGTAACTCAACTCCCTTGACAATACGTTTCATCTTCACCAGTGAATTGCATGATTTCTCCAGCACTTTTTGATTTTTTCCGTCAACTTTCTGTGAACAATGATCGTGATTGGTTCAATAGCAACCGATCGCTTTATGAAGAACACGTCAAACTTCCTCTGTTACAGTTCATCAGAGAATTTGCTCAGCCACTTCACACTATCAGCCCCCATTTCTTGGCCCTGCCAAAAGTGGGAGGATCTTTGTTTCGGATTCATCGAGATGTACGTTTTTCCAAGAACAAAAAGCCCTATAAAGAGGCAGCTGGGGTGTATTTTCGGCATAAAATTGGCAAAGATGTTCACGCACCAGGTTTTTATCTGCACCTAGAACCCGATCAAGTTTTTGCGTCAGTTGGAATTTGGGCCCCTGGAGGCAAAGAATTATTGATGATCCGTCAAAGCATCGCAGATGCGTCCAAAGAGTGGGTTAGAGTTTCTCAGGATCCAAAATTTTTGAAGGTGTTCATTCAGGGCTATGAGCATCAAAAATTAAAGCGTGCACCCAAAGGATTTGATCCGAATCACCCCTTAATTGAAGATCTGAAGAGTAAGCATTTTGTAGCATCATGTCCCCTTTCAGAAGAGTTTGTGTGCAGTGATGATTTCCCAAATAAGCTTGCGGACATCTATCGTAACAGCTCAGAGTTCATGAAATTTCTCACCCGAGCTCTGGGGTTATCTTGGTAATCAACATTTAGTGAAACATACAATTACCTCCATGTAGAGTTCTTCCGTTTAATGAATGGGTCAATTAATGCAATAAACTCCTCTATTTGATCAAAATCAGATCGTCACTATCAATAATCGCATCAAAACTATACTGATCACGGAAGTCCAAATACAAAACGATTAGGCATCACTTAACCTAATGCCGTATCAATTTACCATGATTTTGATTTTCTGATCCAACGTACTTCCATGCGTAATCATGCCCTGCCCGACCTTCTCCATCTGCCTTTCGGTGTCCATGCACCGTGCATGATGCCTGCCAGCAAACTCGTTGATGTAGCGTTGCAACTGCCACGAAGACAAGTGACGGTAGGTGCCATAGAAGCCTCGCTTCAAGAGCGACCAGAACGACTCAATGCCATTCGTGTGTGTCATGCCATCCACATACTGTTTCGCAGAGTGCTTGACGGCTTTATGCTTGTAGCCTTTGAGTGCATCGTAGGCGGAGGCTTCATCCGTGAAGACCATTGAGCCTTTCTTGGAAGAACTGTACACAAAGTGTGTCAGTGTCTGTGTGTTGGTGCTATTCACCACCATGCACGAGCGGCATTGCTGGAGCGGTCTTTAGCACCTACAACGGCAGTCTTGCCAACGGTACCTCTCCCCGCCTTAAGTTTCTTATACTCGTGCTTGTTCTTTTCTTTCCCTCCGATATACGTTTCATCCACCTCAGTGGGTCCGTCAAAGAGAATGAGATGCCCATTGTTCCATGCCTCACGGATCCGCATCGTCAGAAACCACGCGGTCTTCTGCGTAATGCCAATATCCTCCCTGTGCAATTTCATGCTGGATATGCCCTTGAGGTTGGTGGTGACGAGGTAGATCGCTCTCGCCCACTGCTGGTAACTGAGTTTCGCGGACTGCATGACGGTAGCAACGCGTACGCTGAACCGCTTGATACATGATCTGCAACGATTCGGCATGGATGGGTGAGCAGCACTCACCTAGATGTTTCCACAGCCACACTGCGGGCATGTGATATTCCCGCCCCAGCGTAAATGTGCGAACCACCTCTCTGCGGTCTCATTGTCTGGAAACATACGGATGATGTCCACTATGGACATGCCGATGCGGAAGGCTTTGTCTGGTCCTTTCTGTGCCATATTTTTGCCTGTTTGTGTATTACAATAAATATACCCAAACATACTGAAAAACCAAACCCTTCTGCCCTATAATCCGGGAAGATCGTGGGTTTTTCAGGGCTGGATCAGCACTTCTTCACTTTACTATGCGGAGTGTCCAATATCTTCTCGCTCCGAAGATTGGCGATTTTCGCCAGTGCCGCTTGAGTATGCCGTTTGGTATCTGAATACTTAATCCTTGAGTATACGTACGTAGATTGGCAACATCACACTCCGTCAGGCGGTTAATTACATATCCCCGTATGTAATCAGGAATTACACCTCGGTGAATTGAACATCAACTGTAACTGGGAGTTATACGATCAGTCTTGCCCCGCAGTAATGCGCAAATTCATTGAATTCAGAGGTCCTGCAGACTACTTCCATGGAAGGGACGAAATCATTCACCCATTCCTGCGTGCACTTGATCACTATCAAAGTTGTGCAGCAGGGAGCGTCTTTCTCATCAAAGGCCCTCCTGGTGCTGGCAAAACGGCACTGATGAGCGAGCTGTCCAGGCATGCGGAGGCTATCGGCTATACGATAGCAGGCAATATCACCCCCTCCGCCTTGTACGACCCCGCGGCCATGGCGAAAAAACTAGGCGTACCCTATACGCCACGAAGGGAGAGAGGTGGAGAGGTCAACGCAAAAATCGTAAGGCTTTTCCGAAAAAAGGAAACGGTGGAGCAGTCATCCGTCGTAGATATCATCCGCGAGGCCGCCAGCAGCAATGGGCTGTTGCTACTGCTGGACGAGGCCCAGCACATTGCTGACCTTGCATCCCCCTCTTCCGTCAAGGTTGAGGCCACATCCACGCTAAACATGATTCATAACGGTCAGGTCGGCCGTCCTGTCATCCTACTTGCAGGTGGACTGGGAACCACTGAGATGGCATTTGAGTCCTTAGGCGTGTCCCGCATAGAGGACGACCTCAGGGTGCGGCTGGGTCCTCTGGACACCACCTCCACGCGTGCAGTGATTGAAGACAATCTACGTCATCAATTTGGCATGGAATCACCACCGGCTGGCTGGATACCAACCATAGCCGAGCAGACGCATGGATGGCCCCACCACATTATGTGCTACGTAGAAGCGGTGCGACAAGTCATTTCAGAGGGTGGCGAGAAGCCCACTCAAGCCGCACTGGGACGGGTTCTCGCGACGGGACTGGAATACCAACTTGCCTATTACCAGACCCGTGCACACGGGATCGCACGGAATCAGCGTGCGATCATCGCGCAGCTATTCGCAGATCAACCTATTGGAGGTACTATTGCAGGAAAGGCTGTCATGGATGCACTTGCGGAGCAGTACCCCCGCGAGGATGCCGTAGAGGTGTTTCGCCGTGCGCTCCGGCAGGGCATACTGGATGAGCGCACGGACGGAGACTATGCCATCCCCATCCCCTCCATGCATACATGGCTGGTGTCCGAATACGGTCCCGACAGATCCATAGAGGCGGAGAAACAGGATAGCCCGATCCTCCACTCCTATAAGAAAGAACTGCGTGCCCGTCAAGATCTTGGGCGGTAACAGCAATGCACTTGGAGTGCAAGGCTGATTTCAGAGTATATTGGGTTCCACACCAGATGATTATCTATCCATAGGCTAATCTTAGATTGAGCATTTTCTCATGTTCCTCATCCAAGAGCTCCCCATGTTAAGGGCAAGTCATATCCAATCCTGAGTGCGGCGGTTACCTCTGCCCTCAAATCTGTTAGGATCGTGCGTTTTTTTTTGGGTTAATCAGCGGCTACTCCGGCACTTACGTATATAAGCCCCTTTCTTTAATGGCATACTTTTTGCCGGTGGCTGCATTGCAACTAGATGATGGCTTGGCCACATATCATGGGGGCATGTGGTTTTGGCTCATTTGTAACAGTTGAGCTGAGCCCATTGGGTGCGATATATAATGCGGTCATTTGTCTAAGTTAATGCAAGAATCTGGACGACTGCCGAATGTGTCCAGCAGGATACACCGAGTACAGTGCAGGCACCAGTTGCTTGACCGCACACACTTGGTAATATTTTCCTAAATTCAACAAGAACCAGACGATGAAAAAGAATAAATTGTCGGGAGACTTATTCTTCCAATAATATTTCCTCTAACTGCTCTTTATTCTTATTGGAGGGAATTTGATGGGGCTCACAACGAGATGGACTTGCTATGGGGCGTACTGATTACAGTTGCTTTGGGTGTGGCATTTTCCTATATGAACCGTTAGCCAAAAAGACTGAACTCTTTAGTCCGGCATGGTTCTTCATGTTATTCAAATCTTGTTCATTTTGGTAATTGGATTCCTATTGTCTGGCTTACATCTCCCTTTTAGAGCATGGGGCAATTTCGCGATATATTCTGCCATTTCCATAGCGATTGCACATCAATTGTTTCACTGTAGCGACAAACCCAAAAAAGAAGGGTCATTCTTTAAGTGCATAACGTTCAAGGCATAACGCACTCTGATGCCTTCCGCACATTCTGGCCCAACCAACATCCACTTTCATGGCTGTGAAAAAGGTGAATTTTTACACCATGGGCGTAGCAAACAGAAGTGCAATGACTTTCCATTGGTGACGCTGTCATTAACACTGAGTGCATCAGGATTCCCCCGTTTTGTGCAAATTTTACATGGAAACATCAGTGAACCATCTACCCGAAAGATGGACTTGACCAGTTGCAGGGAGAGCATCCTACGGTGATCATGGATGCGGGAATTGCTACCAAAAAATGCGTATTTACACAAAGAAGGGTTTCACCAAATTGTCATTGACCTCAGAAAGACCCCAGCGGTTCTACATTGAACACCCGAGACTATGTTTGAAACCGAAAATAACGTATAGATCAGGACATGGAGATTTGCAGATCAAGCCCTTGAAGGGGGCGAAAATGCCTCCAGAAATGGTAAGGAGTGCACACAGAGCAACGACAGGGCTTCAACTCCTGAGTTCGTCCAACCCAACGATCCAAGAACGCACAGGCACTCCGTGTCGTGAAGGATGGATCGCACGAGGATCAGATTCAGGCTAGTGGAGGCTATATGATCCGTAGGCGAAGTCGGGTTAAGACAGTTTTGATTGAATTCTGGGAGTAATTGAACAGGCGCTACTTTACTGATTAGATTTGAACTCAAATCGAAAATTTCGTTCACCTAGAATGAATATCCCATTCCAGAACGGTGGTATCTCAGCCCAATTTCTATAGCAATTAATCTGATCAATCAATTCTTCAAGCACGAAGAATTGATGTAAGTTCCGTACTGGAACTTATTGATACGTTGATGGCGAATCCATAGTGCGTTTCTACACTATACTCCAAATGCTGACAAGTACGAACTCTTACTCGCGAGTGCAAAATGACCACATCTTTATGAATGTGGTACTCAGGTTCAAGAAAACCTCAGATAAACACTTGACTACTTAAAAAACTGCAGACCACAGAACAACCTTGAGCGATTTCTATCTACGGTCAACATTACTCAATGGTAACCATCCAATCCGATTGAAACTGGCCCCTTCACCACCATGTAATCGCATCCATCATTGCAGATCAATGACTATGAAAATGGAGAATAAGAACGGGTTGAGTAATCGTAATAAATTCCTGGTGACTTCGCAATTCCATGTTTATTGACATGGCCAATGTATCGTCCCAGGATAACGACCTCCTCAAAAATATCAGGCGAAATACGAATTTCATTGAACTCTGGATTGGTTGGTTCTAAGCGAAGTCCACCCTCATCCATGAAAACTCTCTTGAGGGATGTTTCTCCGTTATAGAGAATCGCCCCGATGCCACCATCAGGGATGTCATCATCAACGAGGAGAACATAATCTCCATCATGAATTTCCACTCCAATCATGGATTCGCCGCGAACGCGGACGGCAAAAATGCGATCTATATTCGGAAAGACGGTTTCCAGTGTAATCTCTCCAAGATTTGATTCTACCGCTTCCTGCAGTGTACCCGCAGAAATTTCACCACGAACAGGAATACCCCTAAATGGAAGGGGCTCCTTGGGCTTTAGCTGATACCCTCCATCCTCATGAATCAAATAGCCCTTCTTGAGAAGTGCCTTCAGATTTTGAGTAACACTATTGGTTGACTTGAAGTCAAATTCATCACGGAACTCCTGATAAGTAGGCCACCGCGATGATTCTCGATCGATTTTAACGATGAAGTCGAAAACTGCTTGTTGCTTCGCAGTTAATGTTCTTGGCATAAGAATAAATGTTTGTATATAACCTATATAACTCAGATCTCTGGTAAAGGTTCTCATTCATCTGAAAACTTGTCATAATCGTAGAGAATGGACTCATCTCCACCGAAGATCGGATCGGATCGAAATTTGGATCATCACCAAACAGATTGACGCTCGTCGGATTCCTCTTCAACAATCATTGCTACCAGCAGCTTAGAAGGTCATCTCATCCTGCTCAAAAAGACTGAGTTGATGACTTGGATTTCGGATGAATAAATCGGTTCGGAAAGGATGCCTCATCTGGTTCATTTGATGGCGTTTGCATGCTACTTGGAAGAGTTGCGATAACGTTTCCGCCCAGACACCCTCCCCCCGCATTCGATGACCAAAACGGGGATCGTTGAGTCTTCCCGATCGCACATCCTTGATACGGTTGATGATTTTCTCCTTTCGATCAGGCATTGTACGATCCAGCCAATCTTCAAACAATGGAGCAACAGGACCTGGCAACCGAAGCAAGATATATCCAGCACGTAGAGCACCTCGTTGGGCTGCCGCCTCAATGATGGCTGGAACTTCCTCATCGGTCAATCCGGGAACGACTGGAGCAACCATAACACCCGTTGGTATACCTGCCTCAGAGAGTTTTTCAATGGCATCCAGTCGACGGGATGGCGTACTGGTCCGCGGTTCCATCACACTTGCAATTTCACTATGCAAGGTGGTTACAGAGATCATTACATGGACCAAGTCAAACCGTGCCATTGGGGCCAGAATATCTATATCTCGCGTCACAAGATGGTTTTTGGTGATGATTCCTACTGGATTGCGATGATCGGATAAAACCTGCAGACATCCACGGGTGAGTTTTAGATGCCGTTCGGCAGGTTGATACGGATCCGTATTACCAGAAAGTGACACAACGGAGGGCTTCCAAGATTTCTTTTTCAATTCCCGGCTCAAAAGCTCTGAAGCATTGCTCTTAATCAAAATCTTTGTTTCAAAATCAAGTCCTGCACTCCATCCTAAATACTCGTGACTAGGACGTGCATAACAGTAAATACATCCATGTTCACAGCCTCGATAAGGATTGATTCCCCATGTATATCCAATATCCGGTGAATCATTACTGACAAGGATCGATTTTGAGGTGTCTTCAAAAAATTGGGTTTGAGTCTGTCGCAATTCATGTGGATCCATGGCATCTAGATCAAGCTCAATACTCACGGGATCAAATCTCGTCGGAGGGTTCGTTGCTGTTGCACGACCTTTGGGAGCCGGTAAAGGATGCGTATTCTGTGTCATGAATTGCAGTGATGCTATCAAGATCTCATATTGAATGAATCAAACCGAATCTGACAAGATCTAAACGTTCTGTAAGAGTTGATGTGAAATGGAATGAGTAACTCGTACTGACCAATATCAGATGAAAATCAATGATGAAACCCTACTTTTGAACGCCACCCCACACAAGGCAACGAATTCAAACAAACCTTGCAAACGCTCTGAAACTCGCTGAATGAAGCGGTTGTTTACGTTTTAGGTTTAATGATCCCCATTGACTAAAATCTTCTCAAATTCGTATCATCATCTATGGACATACTACGTTTCAAACCAGAAATGATTCCACCATTAAGATTGTAGAAATTTGTGGATCCGTGTTTCATTAGTTCTGGTTTTCAATGGATCAACATGCTGTGTTTAACGTTCATCCATAGGTAAAGCAACTCATCTGTTTGATGAATGGTGAACAGTCATCCATCGTGCGCTTAGATTACGGCACGTCAGGGATCTCTCTTGATTTGGAAGGCCTCAATGCGACGGTCCTACGCCCGCGTTACGTGCCTGGGATACCTGATGAGCATGGATCATTCATTGAATCCGTCAGATCTCCATATCACCGCCCACCACTGCGTGAACTGATTGCGGATCATGAAACACTCGCCATTGTGATTCCCGATATCACGCGGGCACTGCCGAGCGATCGCCTCCTCACATGGCTCTTTGAAGAATTGCCCGATCTGAATCCTGACAATATCACCATCATTGTCGGAACTGGAACACACAGAGGCAATACCTATGATGAACTCTGTCAGATGGTTGGACGTGACATTGCTGACCGCTATCATATCGTGAATCATGATTCGCGTGATATGAAGACCATGATGAAAGCAGGAGTAAGCTCTTATGGATATGATGTATGGTATACTTCTCAATACATGTCAGCCGATCGTCGAATCCTGTTGGGATTCATTGAACCGCATTTTATGGCTGGATTTAGTGGAGGATATAAAGCAGTCTTTCCTGGTATCGCTGACCTGAATGCCATCCAAACGTATCATGGATTTACAAATATTGCTCACCCTAAAAGTACCTGGGGAGTACTCAAAGATAATCCCACACAGAATCACATTCGGTCTGCCGCAACATTGGTACCTATTGACTTTCTCATCAATGTAACCCTCAATACAGATCGGCAAATTACTGGATATTTCTGTGGAGAAGTTGAGTCGGCCCATGAAGCTGGCTGTATGTTTTCCAAAGAAACAGCAATGGTTCAGGTGGACGAGCCATTTCCAATTGTTGTCACCACCAATAGCGGATATCCATTGGACTTGAACCTGTACCAGACCGTGAAGGGGATGTCCGCTGCCTATTCAATCACTGCACCGGGCGGGTTGATCCTCACGGCATCACGGTGCAACGATGGATTTCCAGAGCATGGAGCATTCAAGGATCAACTTCTGAGATGGCCAAGCCCACAGAAAGCCTGGGAAGCAATCCGAGATCCACATTTTCGAGAACCTGATCAATGGCAAACACAAAAACTGTTACAGATCCTTCAAACATGTCGTGTCAGCCTACTGAGTGAGCTTGATCCTGCCTTGGTCAGAAAAAGTCATTTAACCCCCGTAGAAGATCTTCGAGAGGCAATCAATCAGGAACTGGATCAACTTGGCCGCACAGATACGCCCGTTGCCGTCGTACCAGAGGGACCTCTCACAATTCCATATGTCCACTAAAGTCCCAATACGAATCTTAATTGCTGAATCATGAAATGGGCAACAAAACGATTTCCCTCCTCATTGAGATGAACGCCATCAGTGGTTAAAATCCCTTCTGCGTCACGGTTGGTATTGTGTTTCAGGAGATATGCTTCAAGTGACTCCCTGAGATCACACAGATGAACGTTCTTGTTGTCTGCAACCTTACGAGTGATTTGGGCATATTCCTGTAGACGTACATTCACATCTTCCTTGCTGTCAACATCCTCACCAATTACGCTTGGTGTGCATAACAGTACAGTGGCACTACTTTCTTCAATGTGATCAATTAATTCAATCAGTCCTTCTTCAAACGTACCTGGATCCGTTCCAGTCACATGATCAAATTCGTAATGATGCCATACATCGTTAATTCCAATATAAATGACTACATGGGTAGGCTGATATGCCAACACATCTTCGTCCAAACGAGCTAACAAATCTGGCACCTTATTGCCACTGATGCCCGCTCCCATGACAGTGAGACTGTCATCAAGAATCATCAGCGAATCTGCAACTAAATTCACATATCCGTCTGGATGTACACCCGATTCCGTGATGGAATCACCAAGAAAAATGATACGGGTCTGTCCGTAAACGAAATGAATGGACAACAGTGAGCCACACAGGATCAATAAAATTCTACGCATAGGTCAAGGATGATAACTGAAAAAGTACAGCCGATGATTACCGTCGAAAATGGGTCAATCACAACACTAAGATTGAACTTTGCGATTGTAGTATAAATCTACGACATTTGATCTGTTTTCCTTGTAAGATCAAGCCTTACTCCCAAAAATATGATATCCGTCTACACTTTATTGAATGTTTGTCCAGAGTTCTTGTCCAAAATGCCTATCTTTACCGTTGTTCATTGGATTCAATTCTTTGGTGGTTCTTCATCATGATGCTTCATATTTTTCTCGTTGCACTGATTTTGACTTCTCCCGACTATATCTTCGTTAGTGGAGATGAAGGCTATCAGTGCTTTCGAATCCCTGCCACTATTGTAGCTCCAAACGGTGATGTACTGGCATTTGCAGAGGGTCGTACCAACAGTTGTTCAGATGCTGGCGAGATTGATCTTGTCTTCAAGCGCTCTACTGATCATGGACGGACATGGAGCCCCCTACAAGTTCTTTGGCACAAAGAAGGGCATACCGTTGGTAATCCTGCTCCAGTCGTCGATCGTGAAACGGGGGCAATTTTCCTACTGGCAACTCATAATCTTGCTACTGACCGTGAGCAGGATATCATTGATCAGACCTCCATGGATACCCGCCGAGTTTTTGTACTCTCATCTATGGATCATGGACACTCATGGAGTCAACCCAAAGAAATTACATCCAGCGTTAAGAAAGAGAATTGGACTTGGTATGCAACTGGGCCAGGATCGGGAACGCAGCTCACTCGAGGCATCCATGCTGGACGATTAATGGTCGCATGCGATCATATTGAGTCCAGTACGAAGCATTACTACTCTCATGTGATCTATTCTGATGATCATGGCGAAACTTGGAACCTCGGAGGACGAACTCCCCAGCATCAGGTGAATGAATCCGAAGTCGCTGAGTTAACCGATGGTCGGCTCTTGCTGAACATGCGCAACTACACCCCCGATCAACGATACAGGAAAATTTCTCATAGTGAAGATGGTGGACTTACCTGGGGTGATTTAAGGGCCGATTCCACACTGATTGAGCCGATATGCCAGGCCAGCCTTCAGCGCTATTCGTTTCCAGAGGAAGGGCAGAATATTTTACTCTTCTCAAACCCTGCCAGTCAAGAAAGGCGCGAACGCATGACGCTCCGTGCGAGTTATGATGATGGCATCAGTTGGCCGGCATCCATTGTCATCTACGAAGGGATGAGTGCCTATTCTGATATCGTCCGACTGCCAGACGATAGGATTGGACTCTTATACGAGGCAGGACCAGATCATCAGCATAGTTATTATGGGATTGCATTCAAACGAATTTCTTTGGAAGAACTTGAGTAGTCTACCGAATGAAATCTCTCAATTAAGAGGCGTTTGCAAACCCTCATTTGAAAAGAAAAGTTTCAAACGAGAGTTTTGTTGGATTCAATCGTACGGATGCCCTATCGGTGCGAGCCTTGCGAGACAGTCCAGTTTGACTCCCAGACAGGGAGTCATCGCTAAAAAACTATGTTGATAGGTATCATAGATAATTAGATTCGGTAGGACAGAGCCATGAACCGACATGGAAGTTTTTGATGGTCGGAGCGAGAGAAACTCAAAACAATTCTCAATGAGTCTGAACGAACGGTCCTAGAATCCACTCCGATATCGTGAGGAAGTGTAGGTATGGATCACGGTGGTAAAAATGAACGCCAGATTCGTCAGAAAAGGATCATGTAAAGAACTTTATTCGGTTGCTCAGGGACCTATTCGTTCTAGTGCGTAAGATGAAGATACTTGGAGTATTGGGTGCAAAATGATCAATTCACCTCGAAATAACCGTTCATAGGTGGCGTTCTCAGCGACTTTAGCGTTCATGGATTATGGATACGGTTTTATCATCTTTTGGCTCTCTGCGTGCATGCGTAGCATCAGGGTTTGGGGAGCACGGTCGTATGTTCAGAAATATCCATGTATGACTCATCAACAAACCCTACGGAATCATGAATGATATGAGAATTGCCAATCTACCAGATTCTATTCTGCCAATCTACCACTACAAGAATTGCAAATCTACCATATGAGATACGAAACATTGGACACCTTGATTGTGAACCAATGTGGCATCACAGAGTTGATTAGGTCATCTCTGACCATCCAACTTACAGTTTCATGAGCTCAGTTTTTCTTAAAGATCGTGGACCCGCCGAATATTTTCATGGGCGGAAAGAGATCATTGATACCTTCAACGGTGCACTTGAACTCTTTCGGGATGACAAGGATGGTACCACCTTTATGATCCAAGGAGCTCCTGGTGCTGGAAAGACGGCGTTGCTTGATGTGCTATCTACTCAGGCAAAGTCAAACGGTTGGGAGGTTGCGGATATCGCAATAGAAGATTTATACAATCCCGCCTCAATGGCACAGTCATTAGGGGAGGCTTACTTGATCAATAGTGAGATTGCATTAAAGGCCGGGATTACGTTTATTGAGGGTCAGGTGGTTGGACATGTAGCAGGACATGCGACTCCCAAAAGAATACTCAAGCGTGTGGCACCTGAGTATGGGCTGATTTTAGTGCTTGACGAAGCACAAAGATTGAATAATATCTCGGATGGCTCAGAGAGCCATATCGCGGCATCGGACACCTTAGATGTGATTCACAATGGAAAATTGAAAAGGCCTGTCTTGCTACTTACGGCAGGTTTGGGCACGACTGAGGCCGCTTATGGCTCGCTGGGAATTTCCCGGTTTATGCGTAAGTGTAGGGTGCACCTTGGATGTTTGAGCCATGAATCTACCTGTGCTGTCATCCGAGACTTTCTCTTTCATAAGGGGGGTGTCAGTAACCCCCCACTTCAATGGATTGAAACCATCGCGGAACGCACGCATGGTTGGCCTCAACACATCATATCCTATGCAGACCCCGCGGCGAAGTATCTTGCATCACACCAGACACCGAATGATGAAGGACTCCATATGGTACTTCAACAAGGTCGTGCTGAGCAGATAGAGTATTACAAAATACGTGTGAAGGGCATTGATAAAAAGAAACGGCAGATACTGGCAAAATTTTTCGCTAATGTTCCATTAGGGGAAACCATAGAGTTTGAGGACATCATGTCGGTACTTGAGAGTGAGTACCCCCCAGAAGTGGCCGAAGCTCTCTTCAATAAAGCACTAGAGCGAGGAATTATTGATGAGCGAGAAGACGGGGACTACGGTATTCCCATTCCCTCCTTCCACTCGTGGCTGGTGGATGAATATGCGAAAGGCAAAGATAAAGGGCGTGACTAAAAGCCCAAAGAATTGCCTCCCAAACCAAAGCAGTCATTGCTACCTCCTCCTAAAAAGGATGATCAACCCAGTGTGAAGAAAGACAAAGGCGAGGACAAGCATAAAGATAGATGTGGGCTCTCAGTCGAATGCTAACCAATTACAGGAAAATGGCACCTGAAAACTGTACCATGCCCTATGGTTTTCTAAATTCCCATAAGACCAATTATTGAAACTTAGAAAGTGGGTCATTGTATATGAATTATTCGTAACCTTCAATATTCGCCAACCAACGGCATCATGGTGAAACCACTTACAGATTTCTCCGCGGAGGATTTGGAACAGGCCTTGCAATGGGCGAAAGATGGGGCAAAGTTTGATAACGCTATAGATGATGTTCCCAAAGCGGCTCAGGCGTGGGTGTGCGAGCGGATTGAACTTGTGCGAGATATGTTTGCGGCTCAGGATAATGCCACTCATCAGTGGCAATGTGAAGAGATCGGATTGAGCGACATTGATCAACCTTTTCGTGAAATATTCACGAGGTGGATCCACGAGGTGATCCATCCACTCAAGGACTATTATGAACGACACAAAGATACGGGGGTCACTCATTGGCGAAGCAGAAAACGATCCACACAGGAATGTCAGGAAGCATTTGAATTCCTCGCAAGCGGGAAACCAGTGGATCGGCTCAAAGATCTTCCATCAGCCCTGCGCACAGATGTGTATCTTGATGCCGGACTGGAAATCTATACCAGACACCTTGAGAAAAAAGAGCGGGATGCCGACTGGATTGCATCTGGGTTCTACAATATGAGTCGGACTGAGAAGAATATTGATGCAGAATGCATTGAATCGATAGAATCGGGACTATATGATTTTATACATGCCCTTGAAGAGAGGCTCTGCGATCTCAACCATCAAGAGACAGCCAAATGAATCGTCTTGAAGATACTATTATTCACTTAGGTGGAGTGGGCAATCACAGTAATGTCAAGGCTCATTCTGAGGGAAAAGGTAATCTAATTCAATCCACCAGATTTAGCCAGAATGCCAGAATCAGCCTACAGAAACGTATGGTAACGTTGGAATGGGTACAGAGAGAAAGCGGATCAATCAGAGTCTTGCAAGGTTCACTGCCCACCACCATGAAGTTGAAAATCTGTCCAAATCGCCGATCGTACTCACCATTGCAGGCATCCGATTTGCGAGTATAATCCCCCGAGAAAAAAAAACAGTACTCTTATTTTCCAAGTACAGGATGCATCAAGTCTCTTTCACTCATCTCGCGATAAGCCTTTCTGTGCTCATCATTCTGGTTTTTGGTGGATGTTCCTCCAGTGTCAGTTCAAATTCCGAGAATCGATCTCGTTTACCAGATGTTGTTGACTACAATTTTCATGTCCAGCCTCTACTGTCGGATCGATGTTATGCCTGTCATGGACCCGACGCGAATGCCCGTCAAGCAAACCTGAGTCTTCACACTGAAGAAGGAGCACTTCATGCAGAATTGGAATCTGGTGGATATGCAATTGTCCCCAAACGTTTGGGACGAAGTGAAATCATTCGCCGCATTACTTCGGATGATCCCAACAAGATTATGCCTCCCCCTGAATCCAATTTAACGCTCTCCGATTATGAGATTACTCTCATTGAGCGTTGGATTCAGCAGGGTGCAGAGTGGAAACCTCACTGGGCATTTACCCCACCCTCAATGCCTCTGATCCCGTCCGTCAATGATGAGTTATGGGCACAAAATGAGATTGATCACTTCATTCTAGCACGACTGGAATATGAGGGTCTAGGGGCTTCCGATCCATCTGACCCTGAGCGTTTAATCCGGAGGGTTACGTTTGATTTAACTGGATTACCTCCAACTCTTGGTGAGATTGACGATTTTCTGGAAGATCCATCACCCTCTGCATATGAGACTGTCGTTGATCGCCTCCTTGATTCAGATGCATATGGTGAACGCATGGCGATCGAGTGGATGGACCTTTCACGATACGCTGATAGCCATGGTTTTCATGCTGATGGACTTCGTACGATGTGGCCATGGCGTGACTGGGTGATTGGAGCATTCAATGAAAATATGCCCTATGATGAGTTTGTCACATGGCAATTAGCTGGTGACTTACTCCCCAATGCAACTCGCGAGCAGATTCTGGCTACGGGGTTTCATCGCAATCATCCTATGACCGCCGAGGGTGGTGTCATTGATGAAGAATATCGCCTTGAATATGTCGCAGACCGTACCAATACGACATCCCAAGCATTTTTAGGCCTTACCATGGAGTGTGCAAAATGCCACGACCATAAATTTGATCCAATTACACAGGCGGAATACTTCCAACTCTTTGCATTTTTCAACAACGTCAATGAACTGGGGCTGACCGGAGATGATGGCAATGCTGGGCCATTGCTGATGCTTCCCACATCCGAGCAAGATTCTCTATTGGGTCAGATCAATCGTCGCATTGAAACTCTTGAGATGGCACTCAGCCAACGTGAACAGGAAGTCAAGGATCTTCAATTGGATCTCAATGCAGAACCACCCGCTCATTCACTTTCATTGGGGTTGATGAGTTATTTCCCATTTGAAGATGTTGAGGAAACCACCACGGTCAATCAGGCACCCAATGGAAAAGATGCCGTTAGCGGTGGTGGAACACTAACCCAAGTCAATGGGCGATCTGGGCAGGCCATTCGATTGGACAGTGATCACGACTTTCTGCAAGTTGACGATGCCGGAAATTTTGAGCGGATGGATCCGTTTTCCGTTTCTGCATGGATCAGACCAGATTCATCGGGGGAATACGCCCGAATTGTTGGTAATGCCTGGACAAAAAATACCTATTGGCGTGGATGGGAAGTATTTCTGGATAGTCTGAACCATTTATCAGTTCGGCTCATACATGCACTCCCTCACAATTACATTCATCTCCAATCAACAAGCCCAGTCCAACCTCAGCAGTGGACCCATATCGCCTTCACCTATGACGGTTCAAGTCGTGCTGATGGAATCCATCTGTACCTACAGGGTCAGCGAATCCAGTCAAGGGTTCTCTATGACAATCTCTATAAGAGTATTCATCAGGTAGGGGCAGATTATCAGATATCAAACCGCCCATTACGTATAGGGCGTAGATACAGATCTTTTGGAGGAAGTGATGGGGTGTTCATTGGAGATATGGATGAACTCAGAATTTATGACCGCCAAGTCACTGCTTCCGATATTGCAGCCCTAGCTGGTTCTTCCACTGACGATGATCACTTAGCCGTTTATCTGAACTACTATGACACTCTTTACAGAAGACTGTTAGGTGAACTAAGAGAGTCTCGAGCTGAACAACTCAAAGCCAATGAAGAAGTGATGGAAGTCATGGTCATGGAAGAAATGGAAGAACCCCGATCCACTCATCTTCTTGAGCGTGGCGAATATGACCAACCCAGAGAAGAGGTTGCTCCTGGAACGCCTGCCATTCTTGGCAACTCAATGGAGGGTGCAACGCCCAACCGTCTTGGATTAGCACAATGGCTCTTCAGCCCTGAACAGCCCCTCACTGCCCGCGTGACTGTGAACCGTTACTGGATGATGCTCTTTGGACAGGGATTCGTTTCCACGCCTGAGGACTTTGGTTATCAGGGTGCACTCCCCTCTCATCCAGTACTGTTAGATTATCTGGCAGTTTCCTTTATGGAATCAGGTTATGACCTCAAGGCTTTGATCAAGTCCATGGTCATGAGTGCTGCCTATCGTCAATCCAGTAAAGCATCTCCACATCTCATGGAGATTGATCCTTCCAATTCACTTCTGTCTCGTGGTCCAAGTCATCGGATGACTGCCGAAATGATTCGAGATAACGCACTCTCGGCCAGTGGGCTGTTAGTCCAGAAGATTGGTGGCCCCAGCGTCAAACCTTACCAGCCTCCCGGTTTATGGATTGAAAAAGGGAATTTTTCTCACTTTCTGTTGAGATATCAGCAGGATGAAGGGGATGCACTCTATCGTCGTAGTTTGTATACGTTCATCCGTCGGACCTCCCCTCCTCCAACGATGCAGGTCTTTGATTCTCCAGACCGTTCTACATGCTTTGTACGAAGGCAGAACACCAATACCCCTTTACAGGCTCTTGTACTGATGAATGACCCCCAATTTGTGGAAGCGTCACGGGCACTTGCCGAGCGTGTACAAAGAGAGGTGCCAGAAGATGTTACTCAGCAGATTCAACAAAGCTTTCGCCTTGCAACAGGCCGCCACCCCAGCGATCAAGAAGTCCATCTCCTGAAAGAATTGTTCACAGCCGAACAGGAACGCTTTGCTACGAAACCTGCTGACATTGATTCGCTGTTTTCTGTCGGAGATTTGATTGCTGATGGATCACTTGATCCAGCGAACACTGCCGCACTGACCATTGTTGCCCAGATCATCCTGAATCACGACGAAGCGTACACAAAACGGTGACTCATCATGCACGAATGTCATAATTACGATCAACTATATTCCCGTCGCGACTTTCTTTCGCGTACTACTCTTGGAATGGGAGCAGTAACGCTTGCTTCTCTCTTGAACCCCGTCTCAGCCACTGGTCGCCAGATGAGTGGAGATCCAGTACCGGGGATCTTGGGGACAACGCATTTTCCAGCTCGGATCAAGCGCGTCATCTATTTGCTCCAAAGTGGTGCTCCATCTCATTTGGATCTTTTTGACTATAAGCCAGCTTTGGATGCCTACCATGGTGAGGAACTGCCTCCTTCAGTTCGTGGAATGCAACGCTTAACGGGTATGACTGCTGGACAGAAAAGCTTCCCCATGGTCAGCTCACCCTTTTCTTTCGCTCAGTATGGAGACAGTGGAGCTTGGGTAAGCGAGTTGATGCCATATACCGCTCAGGTTGTAGATGAACTGTGCTTCATCCACTCTATGCATACCGAGGCCATCAATCATGATCCCGCCATCACCTTCCTTCAAAGTGGTTCTCAGCAACCTGGCCGCCCTTCTATGGGGTCATGGCTCAGTTACGGACTTGGAAGTGAGAATGCAAACCTGCCCTCGTTCGTCGTTTTGGTGACGAAAGACAAGTTTGGTCAACCCCTGTACTCTCGGTTGTGGGGAAATGGCTTTCTTCCATCACGCCATCAGGGGGTTCAGTTTCGTGCAGGTGTTGATCCAGTCCTTTACTTGAGTAATCCATCGGGCATCACGCATGCTGATCGTCAAAGGCATATGAGTACTTTACGTGAACTTCAGCAGATCCAACTTGAATCTCTGCAAGATCCAGAAATTGAAACCAAGATTGCCCAGTACGAAATGGCTTTTCGGATGCAAACCTCCGTACCTGAGGTGACTGCGATAGATGATGAACCAGAATCCACATTTACCCTGTATGGAGAAGATGCCAGAGAAGCAGGAACCTTTGCAGCCAATTGCCTTCTAGCCCGCCGAATGGCCGAGCGTGGTGTTCGCTTTATTCAGCTATACCATCAGGGCTGGGATCATCATAGCGAACTCTATGGTGGCATCCAGACACAGGCACGGGAAACCGATCAGGCTTCGGCCGCACTGGTTCTGGATCTCAAACAGCGAGGATTGCTTGATGATACGCTTGTGATCTGGGGCGGAGAATTTGGTAGAACCACCTATTCACAGGGGCGGCTAACCAAGGAAGGATTTGGGCGAGACCATCATCCTCGTTGCTTTACGTTATGGATGACGGGAGGAGGAATCAAGAAGGGAATTTCATATGGTCAAACCGATGAGCTTGGATACAATATTGCTCAAAACCCCGTACATGTCCATGATTTTCAGGCTACCGTCCTGCACCTTCTTGGGATTGATCACGAGCGATTGACCTTCCGCCACCAAGGCCGTCGATATCGCCTGACGGATGTATTTGGTCATGTCGTCCATGATCTATTAACATAGGTTCAATTCTACATCATTAGGGTAAGCATTGTGTCTGGATTCGTCATTCAATGAATTGGACACAAAGGATCTGTAGCAAGTCAACTTGCTACAGGATGCCCTGCGGTTCTTGGTATTGATTTTTGCTCATTCACTTCTATTGTGATTATCAACTCATAGACATTTGATGGTTAATCAACCATGCTCCAAAACCTGTCCGTCTCTCTGCTCCCATGCCATTGATCTATTGGATACACTACAGAAAATCATGATATCGATTGAACTTTACTGATGGATGGGGCTGTTTCAACTACGTTTGAACCAATCCCGGCATGGATGATTTTCGCATCTGTTTCCAGATGCAATCTCCACAATGGACAGGCTTTCTTCCATGATCCATACAAGAACACTTGTTTGATGGAGTATAGCCATCATGGATTATTTTCGGTTTGACAGCCATCTCTACCAGTATAACAATCATGTTTTGGGTCCGCACTGCTGAGCAAATAAGCCATCAAGTCAGCAACCTCCTGCTCATTCAACCGATCAAACAATCGGGAAGGCATCGTTGATACTGGGGAAGCCTCTCTGTACTGGACACGTGAGGTGTCTATCTTGATTTCCTGAGATGGATCATACGGATTCTGATTGATCAAGATCTGTCCATTCTCTTGCCCTAAGATTCTACCTATGACCTTCTGGCCGTCAACCAGTGTGAGGACCGTTGCTTCGTACTGATCACTGATTTCAGCACTTGGCGAATCAATTGCAGATAAGATTTCATTCTTCGAAAACCGCGTTGCAATGGCCGTCAGATCTGGTCCAATATTTCCTCCTTCCGATGCCATCCTGTGACATGCATTACATAAAACAGCAGAGTACATCATCTGCCCCTGCTCAAAATCTCGGGGCCTTGAAAGCTGCTCATCAAGCACTTCTTGGAGCTGCTGTAGATTCCAGGCCCTTGGTGGCCCCTGCGGCTGTGGAAGATCCTTCAGTAGAGTCTGTGGAGAAGAGTCAATCAAGCCAGTTAAAGCATCTCGATCGCGATCGGTCAAATGCTCTGCGGCATCGGATCGAATATCCTCTAAAAATCCAACATAACTCTCGCCCCCACTACGCCTCATCGCTTCATGAAACCAAACAAAATAACGTTCTCTCAATTCTGGGGTCCATCCATCCTCCATGATCCGAAGATTCATGACCAGTTCCATCTCCTCGAGACTGGGAGGATTCTCTCTCATTTGATTGATCGCTTCACTGTACTGCTCACTACGCAAGGAAACATCTTCTGCAATCAAATAGGTCTCCAGAGAAGGTTGCCCACTCACCGCAGCAAGTTGATTCATCATTTGCTCTACCAGATGTGGAGCCTGCAGGGTTGCAAGCAATCGACCATATTCACGATTTAATCGCTCATCTGTTGTCGGATAAAATCGTTGTAACCTCTGAATCAATTGGAGACGCAGATCTCCCTGAGGAAGCCCCAATCGGATGCATACAAGCCCAACGACTCTGAGAAAATCGACCTCTTGATCAGATGACAGGTCAGCAGGTTCAATGGACAGCAATGATTCCAGAGCCTCGTCTTTGACTTTGGAATCAGCATGGCGGGCCAGTGCCACAATTGCATGAATTCTACGCACGGGGTTTGACTCTTCAAGTGCTTTGGATTGCCATAATTGAACGGGTTGATGTTCAATCGCAACTCTTGCCGCATAGCGAATGAATCGGTCTGGATGATCCAAATTCTCCCATGCCAACTCTACATCGGTGATCCTTGAATGTGGCCGTTGAAGTGCCTCTAAAGAATGACGAAGCTGACGCTGGGGAGAAGGCTTCGTATCAACATTGTCTGCCAGATCAACAGGATCCTTGTAAAACACCCTGAACAGATAGGAATTCAATTTTCGCCCACCCGTTACAAAATAGAGCGCTCCATCATGCCCAATGATTCCATCGGTCAACGGCAAGGGAACTCCACTCAGGAATTCTTCCACTTCTCCAATATAGGTACTGCCCCGTGCCTTGAGAGCAATATGGTACATCGTGCCAAAACTCCAGTCAAAAGCCAAAAGTCCCTGTCGATATTTGAAAGGAAAGTTAGCATGCTCAGTGGAGAGAATCCCCGTAGGACTTCCTTGACCAATGTCTACAACCGCTGGCAGGTTATCCGGGTAATCAACAGACCACTTTCCCGATCCAGTCCTCCACCCAAATTCGCTTCCCTGAGTGACATGAAGGATCCGAATGGGACGATACCAGGGGGTACCCAAGTCCCACTCCATATCAGAGTCAAATGTAAATAATTCCCCATCTCTGTTGAATGCCAGGTCATAAGCATTCCGAAATCCCACGCTGATCAGTTCCACTTGACCTGCTAATGAATCCGTTCGGATAACCCATCCTCCCGGTGGTTGCCGATCTGCGGCATGCCCACGGGGATCCAGCAATGTTGGAAGTAATTGATCTGTTTCCCAAACTGGTGGAACAACGTAATGATCTATCTCTGGCAATTCTGTATGATTCCCAGCAACCAGATACAACGACACGCTATCAGGGCCAAGAATCACTCCATGGGGGCCATGCTCTCCCCAACCCTCAAATTTCATGAGTTGCTTGACCGAATCAAGCTCGGAATCGTGATTGGAATCCGTAATTCGATATAGCCCACTATACGTGGTATCCATACCCTCTTCGCGATTGACAACCACATAGAGGCTATTAAATGCCCACAGAAGTCCTTGGGCATGACCGATCTCCACATCAAGAACATTGACTCGTGTATCTTGAGGATCTCCGCCAATTGGAGGGGGTTGAATATGATAGATTGCTCCATTCTGATCGGCAGCAAAAAGACCATCCTTTCCATCCAGTGCTAGTGATACCCAAGAACTGGAGTCTTCCTTTGTTGGATGAAAGAGTATTTCCGAATGGAACCCATCGGGCAGAACCAATTCTGGCTCATCCTCATCCAGCGTCCTATGTAGCTGAATATTTCCCAACAACCCAATGACGGCCAAAACGATGACTCCATACAGGAGTCCAGAGTGCTTAAGTTTCATTATTTTCCGTTCATCATCTCAACATTCAAACTACGAAATTCAATCCAATTATAGTGTCCCTTGTCAATCATCAGGTAGAAATCCCTTCCCCGTGCATCTGGCACCATCACGACGATTGGCTGATGCCCAAGCCATTCTTTACCTTACCTCAGCAAGCATTTCGTTGGAGCATGATGTAACTTGGCAAGATTATTCTAAGGAGACTCTATCGTTACCATCCATCTAATTCTACACACACCGCCATCTCACAATTACAGTCATGAATCAGACACACCAAGTCATTGAGACATCCGATGGGAGTCGGACCCTATTCTGTAACCGGTCCCAACAGTCATTCCATTCGATTCATGGTGCATATACCGAATCCAGACATGTATTTCTTGATGGATGTCAACTTGAACACCTTTTTCAAGTACAGCCTGCGGTATCTATCCTTGAGATCGGATTTGGTACTGGGCTCAACTGGCTCCTGACTGCATCACTTGCCCTTCGGTACCCCACCAACCTCGTCTACACTGGACTGGACCGGGAAATCCCTCCATCCCATTACCTTTCTGAACTATCGTACCAAAAACATATTGACACTCCTCACCTTGCCGAATCACTTCTGGACTGGCGGAAAAAATTTCCTGTTTCGGTTCCATGCGGTTCCTACAAGCTTCCCTTTCATCCCAAGAGCATTCTTGAATTAAGGATTGATGATATAGTACAGATAGATTTACCTTCTCACCATTATGACCGCATCTATTTAGATGCATTTGCCCCAACGGTCAATCCACATTTGTGGGAACCCATCTTCATTCAGACACTCTATGATTCTCTGCAATCAGGGGGAATCCTTGCAACATACAGTTGTGCCGGACATGTGCAACGATCTCTTACTGCGAGTGGGTTTATGGTGACGCGTCGGCCAGGGCCACCCGGCAAGCGAGCAGTATTATCAGCCCAAAAAGACGTTCAATGAATATCAAAAAATGAACGATGATAGATCTACAGTTTCACATAAAAATACTGTTCATCGCAATCCACCTAATGATATTGTTAGCATTAAATCATTATGGTGTGCTTTAATTGGATGTTTTGCAAAGGCCTCATTTGAATGAAGAAACTTTGAGTGACGGTCCTTTTCTTGGCATTTAATGATTCTATTGCTATATTTTGGGTTCACACATCACAGTACTGAATGATCCGATTACTCTGCTTAGGGGATGCACATCTGGGAAGGTATCCTACCCGAATCCCCCATGATCAATCTATGCTATCGGTCCGAGCCGTCTGGAATCGTGCCGTTGAATACGCCATTTCGGAGGAACTGGATGCCGTGATTCTCACAGGAGACATGGCCGACAGTAGCAACTCCTATTTTGAAGCCTATGGGGCCTTGCGTATTGGACTTAGGCAATTAAGCGATGCATCCATTGCAGTGGTGGCCATTGCAGGCAATCACGACTTTGCCGTCTTTCCTCAATTGGTGGAATCCATGTCCGACGAGAATGTACGATTCTTAGGACAGGATGGCAAGTGGAGCGAGACAAGGCTTCAGACTAGGTCAGGCCGAGCTCTTCGATGTGTAGGCTGGTCCTTCCCCAGTTCCCATTATGACCGACCACCACTTGATTCCCTCCACCTGTCCCATAGTGATGACTTTACCATTGGCATCCTTCACGGGGACTTAGATAATCAAAGCAAGTACGCCCCATTTACACAAGGGGACTTGGCAGCACAACTCATTGATCTGTGGTTGCTTGGCCATGTACATGCCCCTCAACTATACGATACTGCCAGAGCACCTGTGCTCTACCCTGGATCGCTTCAACCCCTGGATCCCGGCGAACCTGGGGTTCATGGACCTTGGCTCATCACGATTGATGATCAAAATCATATTGAGCTCATGCAGGTATCTCTTGCATCTGTCCGCTATGAAGAGATTCCTATTGATGTTACCCGTTGTGCACATATTGAGGATGTCAATATAGCCGTGACGGATCAGATTGAACAATTTGCTCTGGAGATCATTGGTCAGCAGCCTGACCTGAAACACCTTTCCTGCCGTTTGCTCCTTTCTGGGCAAACCGAATTACACCGTCAACTTTCTACCGAGGGATTAACCAATACCGAGATGTTTGACACCGATGTACGTCAGTGTAGAGTGACCATTGATCGGGTCTTCATCCGTACTTCCCCTAAGCGTAACCTTGAAGAGATTGCACAACTCAACAATGACCCGCCCGGTATGCTCGCACGCTGGCTGCTGGAGTTGGAACATCGAGATCAGCACAAGTTGTACTCTTCCGCAGATGACGTTACGTCCTCAATCTATAAAAGTGCTGGATTCAAAAGCTTGGGGGAAAAAGCCCCCGATCCTGATACACTTTCCAGACTCGTGCGTGAGCAAGCCCTGCTTCTCCTTGATGAACTCCTAGCTCAAAAAGAAACTAATGGCTAAACCTTTACTTTTTAATCAGCTCCGAATCATTCGGATGTATGGAGCGGATTTTGATCTTCAACTTCATGACCTTTCATCGCATCTCAATATTGTGTTTGGGCCCAATGGTGCTGGTAAAACAACCATTGCGAACGCACTCAACGGATTGCTCCTGCCCAAGTCTGTTCGCAAGTTCAACCTGTATGCAGAGTCCGACCTCAGCTACGGAACTAAAACCCTCCATGTTGAGATCAAATCAGACCGTATAGAATGCAGGATCAACGGCGAAAAGGTTGACCGTCAACAACTCTCCCCATTTATCCGACCCAAAAGTTACCACCTGTCGCTTCAGGAACTCCTGCCAGAAATCACAGGGGACAGTGACTTGGCACAGGATATCATCCGACAGGCCAATGGAGGGTTTGATATTACAGCTGCTGGCAAAACGTTAGGCTTTGAACGTAAGCTGCGCTACAACAAAACCAGTGAAGCGAAAAATTTTGAAAATGCGAAGCAGAAACTCGGAGAAATCAACAGCGATCAGAGAGCACTACAGGATCAAAAAAATCAACGCGACACGATTCTTGAAGAGCTCACAACTGCACAACAGGCAGCTGAACGATTCGTGATCATTGAAAAGATCCAAAAATGGCGTGATGCAACCTCTGAATATCGCAATGCCGCTTCCATTGCTGATTCGTATCCCGAAGAGATTCGTTCAAGTTACGACCTCGCGAATTCTGTTGAAAAAGCACAACAGCTGGCAACAGCGATCCATCAATTGGGCCGCGTCATTGAAGAGCGGCGTACCATGATTGATGGGATCCAAGAAAATCTTCAGAAAAATCGCCTCACCGCTAATGGACTGGAATCTGGTGAACTTCAGGGACTCAGTTCTCAAGTACGCGATACCACCGAAAAATATCGTCAACTTGAACAGCTCAAGGAAACGCAGGAGTCTGCCCAACAACAGGCACAGAATGGATGGAAAAAACTTGGTGGAATCCTGCAACCAGAGTGGGAACCTTCGTTTACCAGTGACGATCTAACACAGTTGCAGATCTATGCGAAAGACTACGGTGCTTACTGTCAGGAGAAGCTGGCATTGATGGAATTAAAACGTGTTTTTGAAGTGTTGGAGGGCGAAGATCCCACTGCAGACAGCAATGATCTTAGGGAGGCTCAACAGTTGCTTCAACAATGGATCCTGAATATGGAGAGCCATGCTCCAGAGTTACGCATGGTTCAACCCGCACTTTGGACTTCCATTGCCCTATCGGCAGTTCTATCGTTGGCAGCTGGATTCTTTCTCCATCCATTAGGATTTTCTGGGCTACTAGTTAGTATTCTGATGTTCTGGACATCACAACTTTTACGCTCCAATGTGCGTCCAAAACTGACCGAGCAACAAAAAAATCAACTCTTCCGCCTGATACCAGATTTGCCTCGTGATCCAGATAAGGATTCATTACAGTCATGCCTTACCCAGTTGGTCGAAAAACGTGCAAAGGTGCACTTAGAGGATTTGAAATCCAGCGAGCTTGTTCGCATTGAACGTTCTTTGCAAAGGTTACAGTCAAGGCAATCCGAATTTGAAAGCCGGGAAAAGAAGATCACAGACAATCTCAATCTTTCTCCACCGGATCATCTTACTTCTCTCATTGAACTTGTTGGACGCATCCTTGACTGGAAAGAGATGGATCAGAAGGCGAAGGAACTTGAAAGCAGATATGCCATTACTCTGAACAATTATCAGACTCTCTTCGCCTCCGTGCAGACATCATTTTCTGAACTTGGATACCAAGAGCCTTCGGGGCCACGAGATGCTGAAAAATTACTGGACCAGCTGCGACAGGATGATGATGCCATCAAGCGTGATCATGATCGCCTAGAGCAAGAGAATGTGCACTTAAAGACGACTGAGGGCCAACTTCAGGATCACCAACTCCAATACGATAAAATCTTCACCGATCTAAACCTGACAGTAGGAGATCTAACAGAGTTGGCAAGTTATGCTAGACAGTATGCAGATTGGACCGTTGCACATAAAAAAGCGAATGAATTACGAATCCGATCCGAAAGTTTACGCCCCGATCAGGAGATTGCACCTGAACATCAATGGCTCCTTGAAATTGAGAATTTAGCCGAAGAACTTTCATCCGCTCAACAACAATCCGTCCATGCACAGAGACTTCAGGAGCAGTTAACCCGACTGGATGCTGATATTGAACGTGCTGAAAAGGGAAGTTCACTCGAAAATGCGCTTGCGGATTTGGAAACCAGACGAGCAGCTCTGATCCAAGTGAGAGAAGAAAAAACAGCCAAGGCGGTCGGTCAAGTCATACTTGAGCAGCTCCGTGAGGATGCGATCAAAAATGCTCCTCCGGTATTTGAGCGTGCACGCCAGAATTTTTACAGAGTCACCGATGGGCGTTACTCTCTCATTATCCCCCAAAATGACAGTTTTCGTGCCAAGGATCATCATCGTAACCGTGACTTTGATTTGACTGAACTATCTAGTGCGACGAGGGTCCAGCTCCTGCTCTCGGTGCGGCTGGCCTTTGTTGAGACCCATGAGACCAACTACCGCTTGCCCCTCACCTTGGATGAGACATTGGCCAACAGCGATGACAAACGTGCACAGGCCATCATCAAAACGGTCTCAACCCTAGCGGCGGATCGTCAGGTGTTTTATTTTACGGCCCAGCAGGATGAAGTCGATAAATGGATGGATTTTGTTCCTGAACACCAGCTGAAAGTCCACTCCATCCGATAGGATGTCTGACTTGTTTGATGGATGATTCCTTTTCCTTTTTTCATCATTGCTACTGGACTTTTGCTGTTGGGATGTACAACACCACAGGTCCATGTCACTGAATCGTTGCCATCAACGATTGACCGACCTTGGATTGGACACGACTTTTATGCCAACCGTCTCATGGATTGGCGGTATGCTAATGGACGCATAGAATGTCTGGAAGGGGGCAGCTCCAAGCCGATGCGAACCCTCCATTTGCTCACACACATTCTTGATGAACATTCCTCAGACTTTACCATGTCGGTCATCATGGGTGCGATAGACACCGCGGATAGTGTTCATGCCAATACCTGGTCGGGGTTCCTTCTTGGTGCTGGTGGCCCCGATGTGGACTGGCGAATTTCCAGCTTGGTACACCACTGGCCTGGTGAAGACGGAGGATTGATTGTTGGAGTTGACGGCCATGGTGATATCATTGTTCGTAGCAATACCAGTGCAGATGCTCCTAAAGGCCCGCAATCCGATATCCCCGTTGATGCGTGGCCTCTGATAGAGCCGACTCTTTCCATGGATGGAAGCATGCAAGATCATGCTTCCATCCAACTCAGTATTAATGCAACTTCTGGTAAAAGTGGATATGACTTAGTGGTTGTTTCGTCCGATCCTGATACGGGACAACAGATCTCACAATCTAAATATTCTGGTTTGCCTACTCATTATTTTGTGGGTAATGTTGCTTTGGTGAGTCATCATAGTCCGACCATGAATGGACGCGGATATTGGTTTGATCAATGGCATATTGGAGGCCCAAAATTTGTGTATCAGCCCGATCGAGGATTTGGTCCGATTCTTTCGGCCCAGTACACCGTCAGCAAACATACCCTGAAGATGACTGCCCAGATGCCACCGCTTGGAGAGGATGATTCGCAAATGGTGAGTCTGGAATTGATGCGCAATGGATCTTGGATCAAGTCAGCATCTGCCAAGATCCTTCCCGACAGCTATATCGCACCACTTCGTGTGGATGAATTTCATTTTGATGCAGATATTCCCTATCGCTTGACCTATGACCTTCAAACCAGCGACGGACCAGATCGATTCTTCTATTCAGGAGTGATCCGTCATCCAGACATTGAGGATGACGAGTTTGTTCTAGCATCGTTGAACTGCCAGAATATCTCTAGAGGGCACAACTTAGTCTGGAATCATAGCACCATCTGGTATCCTCATCATGAGCTCACCGCTTCGGTTGTTGCCCATGATCCTGATCTACTGTTTTTTGCCGGGGATCAGATTTATGAAGGTGGACTTGCAGGAATCGTTCGCAGCCCCCTTGATCGGGCAATCCTTGATTATCACTACCACTGGTATCGGTTCCTGTGGGCATTCAGGGATTTGATGCGAGATCGCCCAACGGTGGTGATTCCAGATGACCATGATGTCTATCATGGAAATATATGGGGCAATGGGGGCACAAAGGCCGAAGGTCCATGGATCCCTTTATCCGATCATGGAGGCTACATAATGGATCCGCATTTTGTCAATACTGTTCATCAAACACAGGTCTCTCATCTTCCCGATCCCTATGATCCAGCACCTATTAAACAGGATATCAGTGTCTATTATACGGACCTGACCTACGGAGATATCAGCTTTGCCATCATTGCAGATCGTATGTGGAAATCTCCACCCCGTCTGACGGTTCCCCAGGCACAGGTACGCAATGGTTGGCCTGAAAATCGTGCCTATGATGCTACCCAAATCACCGAGGCCACCTTATTGGGTCCAAGGCAATTGAAATTTCTGCGTCAATGGTCTCATGAATTTCCAGATCGCGTCTGGATGAAAGTGATGCTTTCTCAAACCTTGTTCAGTAATCTGGCAACCCTTCCCGCTGGATATTTTGATGATCGTGTGGTTCCCCAAATGAGATATGCAGAACCTGACGAGTATATTGCTGATGATCATCTGGGAACGGATATGGATTCAAACGGATGGCCCCAAAGCGGGCGTAACCGTGCCTTGAGAGCCATTCGCAAGGGATTTGCTTTTCATGTTGCTGGAGATCAGCATCTCGGGAGTTTTGTGCAGTATGGCATTGATGCATTTGGAGATGGCCCCAACGCGTTTATCGCCCCGGCGATTGCCAATATATGGCCCCGCCGATGGTTTCCACCTGAGCCGGGAGGCAACCGCACATCAGGCTCTCCCATGTACACAGGTGATCATCTTGACGGATTTGGCAATCATATGACCGTTCAAGCGGTTGCCAATCCAGTGAGAAGTGGGCAAACCCCTGAAGAACTCTATGACCGTGTTCCCGGTTATGGAATCGTTCGCTTTGACCGCAGTGCACGAACCATCACAGCTGAGGCATGGCCCCGATGGATCCATCCCGATGACAAAGATGCCCATCAATATACTGGATGGCCGGTCACTGTCACGCAAGAGAGCAACTACGGCCGAGAGGCAGCTGGTTGGTTGCCTCCGATCGATGTGCAAGGACTTGATGAACCCGTATTGACCCTTGTGGATGAAACCCACATGGATACGGTGTACACACTACGATTATCATCCTTGCCGTACAGGACTAAAGTTTTTGATGCAACCAGTTCCTACACGGTAATTCTTGGAGATCAATCTACACACCGGACGGTTCTTCAGGGACTCCAGATAGACACACTTATGAACCCACAAACCCATCTTGTAACGTTTTGAAATATTTTTCCTTGATTCTGCTTTTTGTATGTGCCTGTAGTTCCAAACCGCCCAATGTAGTCTTCATCTTGGTAGACGACTTGGGGTGGATAGATACCGGAGTTTATGGGAGTACGTTTTACCAAACTCCTCACATTGATGAACTCGCATCTCAAGGGGCGCGATTTACTCAGTTTTATGCTTCAAGTTCGGTCTGCTCGCCCACCCGTGCCAGTATCATGACGGGGACACATCCAGCACGGCTGCACATAACCAACTGGATTGGGGGACAGGCCAATGGCCAGCTTCTTCAAGCTGAGTATCAGCATGCCCTCCCGATTGAAGAGGTCACCATTGGAGATGTCTTCCAAGAGGCGGGTTATCGTACAGCCTACATTGGTAAATGGCATTTAGGGGTTGGTGAATATCTCCCTCATCAGCAGGGATTTCAAACGGTCATAGCGACCAATGACGCTGGACAGCCTGGATCATTCTTTGCCCCCTATTCCAGCGAATCGTTTCCGGCCTCCAATGTACCTGACCTCTCTGCTGATCCCGATAGTACCTACTTGACCGATCGTCTCACCGATCTCGCCGTAGACTATATTGAGTCAGACCATGATTCTCCCTTCCTGCTCTTGCTCTCTCACTATGGAGTTCACACGCCATTGCAAGCCAAGCCTGAGGATGTTGAACGTTTTACAACGACTGACATCCCCACCGAATATATTGAAGAAGCGTATGACGGGCTGACTCGTGCTACTCAGAATCACGCAATCTATGCAGCGATGGTTACATCCATAGATGAAAGCGTGGGGCGGATCCTGCGTACGTTGACGGATGCCGGACTTGACAACAATACCATTGTTGTCTTCACCTCCGACAATGGAGGATTATCAACTCTGAGTGAAGCCCGCGAGTGGGCTCCAACTGCAAACCTACCCCTGCGTGCGGGCAAAGGTTGGCTCTATGAGGGAGGCATCCGGATCCCTCTGATCGTAAAAGGTGCTGGAGTTTTACCCCAAACCCGTAATGCCCCTGGAACCACCGATGACTTGCTACCAACCATTGCACAACTCGCTGGAATCACTCCACCCGTACCCATTGATGGGATTGGTCTGTTTACTGATTCCATGAATGATCGGGACCTCTATTGGCATTTTCCACATTATCATGGATCTGCCAACCGCCCCTCAGGAGCCATACGATCGGGTCGATACAAACTGATTGAGTGGTTTGAGACCAATTCTGTTGAGCTCTATGATCTGGAATCCGATCTAGGGGAAACAACAGATATTCATTTATTTGAGCCAAGCGTCACGCAGGATCTTTTGCAGCGACTCCACAAGTGGAGAGAAACGGTGAATGCACAAATGCCTACTCCGAACCCTGATTACGATCCCCCCCAACCAGCCGATAACTGACAAACGCAAAATGGCGGCTATCTGGACTCCATGAAGGAACATTCAGGGTTCCTTGCCCACCAAATAAGTGTGCAATGATTCTGGGTGGAGATGATTGATCTGCAGGCATGATCCGAAGCTTGACATCCTTATTGGGAGGATGCCCATCAACCGATTGATCATAGGATAAAAACGCTATCCACTTTCCGTCTGGAGATGGATGCGGAAACCAGTCTCCAAACTCATCATCGAGTGTCACAGGTCTCTGATTGCGTCCATCTGGATCCATCTGCCAAATATTCATCTGCCCCGTCCGTTCAGAATTAAAGTAGATGCTCAACCCATCTGGAGCATATTCTGGCCCATCATCCAATCCCGGTGCATCGGTGAGACGAACTTCCGCACTCCCATCCCTTCCTATGACATACACATCAAAATTATCGTTCCTTCGTGCACAGTACACAAGTTTTTGCCCATCGGGAGACCAGCCATGCCAGTAGGAAGGACCAAACTCTGTGACCAGCCGTGGCCGTCCACCGGAAGATGGAACGATGTAAATGAGGGATCCATGATCCTCCGTATTGTGACTGAGAGCAATTTCCGATCCATCTGGGGAGTACCCATGATCATTGTTGCAACGATCTGCAAACTGGGTATCTAGCATCTGAGGTGGACCTCCAACTGAAGGCATATGAAAGAGTCGCCCTCCACTATTGTACAAAATCGTGAGTGAATCAGGGGACCAGTTAGGTGCTTCAAAATGCTCTATTGATTGATGAAGGATCTGCCGCTTCCCTGTTTGGCTGTCAATGGTTTCCAGAGTACTTTCTACTATCCGCTCACCAACAACGGAATGCTGTTGCATGTCAACATTCATGAACTGGGCCGTAGCCTTTGCCTCAGCATCTTGTGCAGAAACGGCAAGTCCGACATAGACCATTTGAGGCAGTTGTACAGTGATGTTGGCTACCGTTACGGTTCGCTGGCCATCTCTCTCAAGATAGAACGTATACAAGTCTGCCGTGCGTTCCAGTCGTAGCGTGACTGGATCGGAGATAGAAGTTGTCACTTCTCGGAGAATTCCTGCCATCTCTGATCGCCATTGTATGGTTACGAGTCCATCGGTATCCATGAGTGCATCCACATATGCAGCATCTGAATCCAGACTTTCTCGGATCATCCAGCCTGCTTTTTGCTGAGGATGCCCAGAGGGTTCACTGAACTCAACATCGGTTTTCAGAACAAGATCACCTTCCATCTTTTTCCACACGAAGGAGAATTCATCCCCGGTATTGGACTTACCTGCTCCTTCATGTGCCACTGTGTAGATATCAAGATTTGAGTCATACACGACTTCTGTTTCAGATGAAGGATTCCCAATATTCGCAGAGCCTTCAAATAGCCCAGTTGAATCTGGAGATGCACATGACATAATCGTCACCAATAGGATTGGGGCAAAAAACCATTTCATGTTCATGTATACCATTTTAATGATGAAAATTGCATTAGATACAAAATATGGATTTTTGTAAAATATAAAATCATGGCGAGGGTTCTCGTCGACAGAACCTGCACGAGCAATGAGTTGAGTAAATTCAAGCGACAACCGTGTTTTGCCTGTACCATTAAAGGCATAGATCAACTGCACTTTTTTATCTTTCTCTTTCAACTGCTGAGCTATTTCCGACAGTCTTTTGCTCATCTAATGACTCCGTTCTCTTTAGATCTGGGAAAGCTCAATAGCAAGCTACGGCAGTACTCATACTGTTTACGGCGTGCGATGATTTCGGCGGGAATTCTGGTTGACAGATCATTCACCAAGGTATCCAATTGGTCCAAAGTTGTAACGATTTCATTTTGTTTTTCAAGTGATGGTATGGGAATGAGGAGTTGAGAATAATTCTTAGTCCATTGTCGTGTATGACTATCAGGTGTATAATTGATGACGCTCATTGCATAATAGATGTATCTGAAATTTACAGAGTCTGGTATTTGGGGAGTGATCATTTTCATAGTACTTGATTTTGCCTTAAAGGGAAAGTTAACCCATTTGAATGATGTTGTGAAATCATCAAAAATAATGACTGGATTTTCGGAGGATGCAGGATAGACTCCAGTCTTTTCATTCGTGTATCCCAATATAAAATTTTTTCCAGCAGTGAGCACAGGGGTTTTATTGCTTTCATCATAACCAGCGTGCTCAATCAAATATTTTGTTGGTAGTTCGTACTGAAGTATCTCCCCCAGCGTTTTCCTTTCTACTTCCTCTTCATCAAGTCTCAGCATTTCCTCTCTACAATACTCATACTGTTTTTTTCTGGCTTCCAGCTCCGCTATGAGTAGAATCTGTAACTCTTTTTGCAACGCTGTATACGTATCCAGAATCTCAACAATCGCATTCTGAACTTTCAGAGGCGGTATAGGAATGCGGAGTTTCTTGAATTTTTTCATGTTCACTGATGGAAAACTTTCAGGGTTCGTATTTTTTTGCACCATTGTCCAAGAATAAATCCATAATGAAACATGAATTTCATGTCAAGTTCAGCAGAACGGTTCGCTTTTTTTGATAGAACGGTGAATCGTTGATTCGCTAGCGAATCAACAGTGATCAAAGCATGCTCCCCAATCGTTGCATTTGTGGCAATGATGATTGAGTTCGCTGGGAAAAGGGTGCCTTTCTTTACTGCCTGCGGTGTGACATGCTGAATTGAATCACTCAGTACTCTTCCGTTTTTACGGATATCTTCCAATCGAAACCACGGGATGATCCCGTCCGTCCAAAAATCTTGATTGTACTTTGATGGAGAATAACCATTGTTGATATCAAAGACTTCTTGAAGTTCAACAAACTGCACTCCACCTGGACACAACTCTGATACAAGAGCTTCAACACTGCTCATTAAATTGACGCTTGATGTTTTTTTACAAGATATCTCGTTGGACACTCATAATGGGGAATCTTCTCTCCATTAACTTATTTCGTTCAAGTGACAATCTCCGCAACAATGGAATCAATGTCCCTACATAGTTGATTTATTTTACCGCTTCTAAATTTTATCTGGGCATTGAGCTTGGTAATATCAATCAACTCACGAGTATCCTTGCGTTCAACATAACTATTGACCGAAAGAATGTAGTCGTTTTTGGCTATCTCTTCAAGGCCTACGGATTTAGCAAAATAATCAACATCGTCTTTTCTGTCAAACACATCCATGATCTTTTTGAAATGTTCATCGGCCAGTACTTTTTTGTTCGTTTCTTTTTTATACAGACTGCTGGCATCAATAAACTGTATCGTGGTATTGGTTTTATGTTTGGAAAGGACCAGGACATTCAGGGCATAAGAAGTGCCATAAAACAGGTTAGCTGCCAGTGAAATTACCGTTTCCACATAGTTATTATCTACCAGATACTTACGGATTTTCTGCTGTATACCCCTACTACAGAAAATACCTGGAAAGCAAACAATAGCCGCACGACCTTTACTGGAGAGATAACTCAGTGCATGCAATACAAAGGCAAAATCAGCCTTGTGTTTTGGTGCCAATACACCCGCTGGTGCAAAACGATCATCGTTCATCAGATTCGGATCATCAGAGCCTATCCATTTCATTGAGTAAGGTGGATTGGAAACGATGACATCAAATGGTTTCTCGTCGCTAAAATATGGATCAATGAGGGTATTGCCCAACTGTATATTGAACTTATCGTAGTTGACGTTATGCAAGAACATATTCATCCTCGCCATATTGTATGTGGTGGGATTAATCTCCTGACCATATAACCCCCCTTCAGTGATATGACCATTTAAGTGCTTTTGTGCCTGTAGCAGTAAAGAACCTGAGCCAACGGCTGGATCATAGATTTTGTTCACACTTGTCTGCCCATGCAAGGCAATCCCGGCAATAAGTCTTGATACGTGTTGAGGAGTAAACATTGCACCCCCAGATATACCTGCATTGGCAGCATAACTAGAAATCAGGGATTCGTAGGCATCACCAAACAGGTCAATTTCTCTCTCATAGACATTGCCAAACTCTATCTTTTCCACTCCCTTGAGCACCGCGGCAAGGCGAGCATTTTTATCTTGAACGGTATAGCCCAGACGATTACTGGTGGTGTCAAAGTCGGCAAAAAGCCCCTTGATCTCACCTTCAGAGGGGTAACCGGTGGCAGAGCTTTCAATACTGGAAAATATTCGGGCTAGATCAGTATTTAAATTGTCATTGGTATGAGCGGTAGCGGTAATGTTAGCAAACAATTGGCAGGGATAGATAAAATAACCCTTTGTCTTGATGGCATCATCTTTAATCTCAGGGGTAATAACGTCATTGGATAATTTTGAATAGGCGATATCCTTATCAGCTTCCATATAGTTTGCAAAGTTTTCACTGATAAAGCGATAAAACAGTGTTCCGAATACATACTGTTTGAAATCCCAGCCATCCACTGCACCACGCACATCGTTGGCAATTTCCCAAATTTGCCGTTGCACAAGGGCACGTTGGTGATTGGCAGTAGTGCCATTATTCTTACTCATGATGATCCGGTTTTCTAAGAAACATAGTTAGAGCGGCTTTGGGAACTGTGAAGTAGCTGAAAGGGATTTCGCATTCAAATCCATCAGCCTTCAATAATCTCCCACAGCGTGAGACGTTTAATCCGATTTTGAAGCAAATGCCGCCAATCAACTCCTGTTGTTTCGGAAATTACTCAAGATCCAAAATATACGAATATCTTTGATTGTAGTTCTATCTCACGGCTCTCCACCGCCAGAACGCGCTTATTGTCAGATGAAGTCAAGGAACAGTCCAGTTACGAATCTGATGAAATGAAAATCAGCAATCTCAATGTTGAACAGAAGGCAACTCCTAATTCCCCACTTTCTTGCTTGGTATATTTGGGTGCATGAATGTGCGATAAGCAATACTCTGAAGGTTTAGGGTACTCAGTGAAAGTGATCATCAAACGAAGAGGTGGTTAAGAATGTGTTGACCACCAAAGCAGTTATTGGTTCACACCATTTAGTGATGGCATCAGATACAAAAATTGCACATCATCATATCATAGCACTCATCATTCTTTCAATACTCCTTCTATGCCTTATTCTACAAGCGATTTTTGACATTTTACCGTCCCAATTCTATGCAAAGAAGACCACGATACAGATTTGCATGTTCCATGCAAGAACGACCTGAATATCTGAGTACCCCGTCGTGGGAATGTAACAGTGGATGCGATACTGAAATAATCCTCTACTATGAAGAACCAATAACCGTATCTCTTCCTTAATTCTTGCTCAGAATTCTATGAAGTTCACCTACCTTACAGCTTTTCCTTGATGTCTGAATTCACCAATGAATGCACTCCGTAATGATCCTCTCCAAGCCACATCTGATCCAGAGGATCAAACAAAATAAAATGGATCTCCACTGGCCTGATGTGCAATGATGACACTTGGCAACCTTGGAGTCAACCAGTCTGCTAACCACTTCATTCCTGGCTCTTCACTCAAGGCGTGGCCCAATACAATCAATCCCTTGGGCTGATCGCCCTGCCAATTCGCATCTCTAACAAATTCGGTGGTTTCCCATTCTCTAACCTCGCCAACCACCAGAACATCCACCTCCGAAAGCATTTCGATTTGCCGTTGCCCACTGGACGATCCCGCTAATAATCCTATCTTCTGACATGACATTTCCGCATCACCAATCACACGTATCCGCTTTGCTTTAAAGCGTGTTTTCATAAACTGCGATAACTGTGCTAAAGAAGTTGATGGAATCGTACACACATGTGGACGGTCGGCATCTGCATATCCTTGCCATCCAAGCGTGTTGAGTACACCTGTAAGAATCCCATCTGGCTGAAAGTTGTGCCAAGCATCATGGAGCCTCCAGACTACAATCCCGCTGTCTTCCAACATCTGACGCTTTTTTTGAAAGATATCATTGTTGTCCAGCCATTGCGTATCGTCTTCATGATTGTAATAGATGGATTCATGGGTGATAATCATATTGACTGCCTGCCTTGCTGCAAACTCAATCAGTTGATGAGTGGCAGTAAATGTGGTGATTATCGCACGAACGGGCTGCTGAGGATCGCCAGACTTGATGGAATCTACCGTTGTGTCTAACGGAGCATATGGCATTTCTTGCATGATCAGATTGATCACATCTTGAATGGTGAGTTGCCTTTGGGGAAGACCAGCAAGAAGTACTCCGCCGCCAGACTGAACCAAAAATTCTCTTCGGGTATACATGAATGTAGAAATTTGATGAGACTAAAGATAAAATGAATCCTGATACTTTTATGCCGATTTTAGTATCTTTACCGCAAACTTACTGATTTTTTCAATGTTACGATTCATTTTTTCTGCTCTTTTTACCTTTGTCATTCTTTCGGCTGCACATGCTCAAGAATGGATGTCCCTCGTTGAAGACAGCGACCTCTCTGGATGGACCAAACTCGGCGGAGATGCCTCTTACGAAGCATCTGATGGTGTAGTCACAGGGACGACATCTGCCGACACTCCAAATACATTTCTTGCAACGGCCAAAACGTACAGTGACTTCGCTTTGAGTGTTGAATTATGGGTTGACCCGGATATTAATTCTGGTATTCAAATTCGAAGTGAGTCCCGCGATGATTACCTTGATGGCCGCGTTCATGGTTATCAGGTTGAGATTGATCCAAGCCCCCGTGCGTGGAGTGGAGGCATCTATGATGAGGCCCGTAGAGGGTGGCTGTATCCTCTGTCGGTGAATCAACACTGCCGCGAGGCATTTCAATTGGAAGAATGGAACCATTATTACGTAGAAGCCATTGGTCATTTCATTCGAACTTGGGTCAATGATGTCCCATGTGCAGCTCTTTATGATGACATGACATCCGAAGGCTTTATTGCACTTCAAGTCCATAGCGTTCCCGATTCTGAATTAGCTGGCCGTCATGTTCGTTGGCGCAACATCAAAATCACGGATGAAAATGTATCACCACGACCATGGACTGATAATTATGTCATCAATTTAGTCCCCAACACGCTGAGTGAGCAAGAAGTAGATCAAGGGTTTTCGCTCCTGTTTGATGGGGAGTCCACGAACGGCTGGCGCGGTGCTGGAAAAGAATCCTTCCCCGAAAAAGGCTGGAAAGTCGAAGACGGTATCTTGATGGTGGAAGCTTCTGGAGGGGCAGAATCTGCCTATGGTGGAGATATCGTAACCATGGATGAGTACTCCACCTTTGAATTGAGCCTTGACTTTAAACTGACGGAAGGTGCCAATAGCGGAATCAAATACTTTATTACTGAATCGTATGGCAGTGATGCATCTGCCATTGGCCTTGAGTTTCAGCTTCTTGACGATGAAAATCACCCAGATGCCACTCAGGGTGCAGCTGGGAATCGAACCATCGGATCACTCTATGATCTGATTCCAGCCTACGAAGGCAAAACCGTTCGTAAGCCTGGACAATGGAATCGTGCGAGAATTATTGTCAGCGGAACCCGCATGGATGATGCCATAAGCGGTAGCAGGATGGAGCAATCCGAATTCGTGGGTGCCCATGTGGAACATTGGCTCAATGACCGAAAGGTCGTGGAATATGAACGCGGAACTCCAGTTTTTGATGCTCTGGTCGCACGCAGTAAGTATGTTGTGTGGGAAGGATTTGGTCACTGGCCACAAGGTCATCTCCTGTTGCAAGATCATGGTGATGAGGTTCATTTTCGAAGTATCAAGGTCCGTACGCTTAATTGAATAGGGCAACATCTTTGTACTCCTGCCCATTGACACCTTGAATCTATGAAGAAGCCTCAACTTCGTTGGGGAGTCCTGTCATGTGCACGAATCGCTCAGAAAGAGGTCATTCCTGCCATACAGTCCAGTCAAACGGGTGCAGTTGTTGCTATTGCATCTCGCAATCAAGAACTTGCTCATACGGTTGCAGAGACACACCAAATTCCAATGGTGAGTTCCAGTTATGAAGATCTCATCCGTCTCGACAGTGTTGATGCAGTTTATATCCCTTTGCCGAACCACTTACACGTCCAATGGGCATCTCTGGCACTGGAGGCTGGCAAACATGTCTTGTGCGAGAAACCATTAGGACTCAATGAGCAGGATGTACTCCTTCTTGATGGGGTTTCAAAACAGTACCCTAATCTCACTGTCGCTGAAGCGTTCATGTACAAGTACCATTCTCAATGGAGATCAGCTAATGAGATGGTAATAGGAGGTGAGATTGGTGAGCTACGACATGTCCATGTTCACTTTTCTTATGATAACAAAGACCCAAATAATATTCGAAACAACTTGGAGTACGGTGGTGGAGCACTGATGGACATTGGTTGTTATGGTGTCTCCGTTGCTCGTTGGTTCTACCGAGATGAGCCCTTGCGGGTAAGTGCACGCATGAAGCGAGATCCTCGCTTTAAGACTGATGTATTGTCAACTATCCTCTTAGATTTTGCTCAGGGAAGTGCAACGATCGTCTGCGGGACGCAGATGCAACGATTTCAACATGTTTCTTTGGTGGGCATACATGGACGAATTTCCATTCCATCTCCATTTAATATCCCACCAGATGCTGAGCCCACATTAGAAATACAGCATGATCTTGAAACGAACCGATTGAAAATGCCTGCCGTTAATCAATTTTCATCCCAGTGTGATGCCTTTTCGCAAGTTGTGCAAAAAGGGACTAATCCATTGAATTCTATTTCCGATGCTGTGAAGAATATGCGTGTGATTGACGCGTGTTTTCATAGTGCAGAAATCAACGCATGGGTCTCTATTTCGTAATGTCACAGGTGATCCATGGCTCCATTTCCGATCATAACCTCCCATGAACCATTCATCGTGAATGAATTTCATATGATCTTCTTTCGTATTCTGTAGTGCTTTGAGATGAAACGTCTCGGAGAATCTTCTTAGGTGCTTTCCAAAGATCCCATTGCTTTGATCAAGATGTAGGGTAGCGTTCATGGTATCATCTTTGGTTGATAGCGTTATCCAGATGAGTCATCATCCGTTCTTCCCTGATTCATGAAACAATACATCCCTGAATGGAGGTTTGATTACATAATGTGCTCAACTCGGAAAATATTCCTATGTTTGTGCATTGGCATCCGTATGGGTGCAGTTTAACACTTAGCTTGATCCTCTTTTATGTCCTCTCAACTCCCTCCCCAAAATGACACGTTTTCATTAGGCAATGAAACGAAAAATGCTGTAGACGAATATACAGATATCTTTGCCAAAAACCTTGATCAGCGAAGGGGCCGATATCAAACGATGATCACTCATTTCTACAACTTAGTGACCAGATTCTATGAGTACGGTTGGGGGACAGTTTTCACTTTGCTCCCCGCAAACGCGGCGAATCATTTAAGGATTCTATTGTAAGGCATCAGCGATTTATTGGGGATTCCCTGTCGATAAAGTCTGGACAGAGAGTCATTGATTTAGGATGCGGTATGGGATGTCCTGTACGAAATATTTCCCAATGGTATTATGCAGACTTTGTCGGTTTGAATCTCAGCTTATCACAGGTGGAACGAGCGAAAGAATTAAGTCAGGAACCCATAGATAAAAATGTACAGTTTATCTAGGGAGACTTCATGGACATTTCTGAGGAAGCGAATTCCTATGATGCTGCCTTTTTAATTGAAGCGATGTGCCATGCTCCAAATAAGACGCGTGCATTTTCTGATGTTTACCAAATCCTACGGCCTGGAAGTCTATTTGCTGGGTACGACTGATGTATTACTGACGATTTTGATCCTTCCCGTGAAGATCATATGCAAATCAAGAAGAGAATCATGTTAGGAAACGCGCTTCCTGACATTGCAACAACACATGCCGTATGTCAATCATTAAAAGAGTCTGGGTTTGAGATGATAGATTCTTCTGATCTTGCTCCAACCGCTGACCCAGGTTACCCATGGCATCGTGCACTTCAAGGTAGAGATCTCACTTGGAAGAGTATTCCATGTACCCCAATTGGGCGAATCCTGACAAATTCATCACTTCAAATAGCAGAATCACTGCGACTAATTCCAAAAGGCATACGAGATGTAAGTTCATTTCTGAACTCTGGAGCAGACGCACTCGTTGCAGGTGGAGATCAAAATATCTTTACTCCTATGTTTTTCTTCTTGGCCGTAAGCCTGAAGAAGGTACTCCGTAATTTTGATTGCACCTTCCGTTCGTCAAACGTTTACCCTATTCGGGTTTCCCATCTGCGTTACCATTTAGGTGTTCGGGTGAATGCCTAACTTTTGTGAATGGATTGATTTGAATCTAAAAACTTGGATTTTCAAATCACGCTAATGAGATTTCATTGAATCAACTATTGTAATTCTGATCTCATATATATCACCAGAATTATCTGCGTGTGTACCCTGATATTGAGCCATTCTATTTCGCAGGAATATGACAGAAATAATAGGATAGACTACCGAATCTACCCTTTTGCTACGGGGATTATATACGTGAGTGCCCACCAGTCATAAAAACAGAAGGGAACACGAACTGAGATTTGCACTCCACCAAAGGGCAATCTCTTGGCTCTCTGTTTCCCTATATAATGGAACCAGGCAATGTCTTAAACCGTTTTTTTTTTTACTCTACCCTAAGAATTCTGTCCCATGCCACCCACTGAAAAGCACCACGGAGACCGCGGCCCTAAGCCCTATTTCCATGGGCGTAACGAGATCATTGACGTGTTCAAAGCCGTACTCCATGCAAATAAGCCTTCAAAGACGGGCACCACATTTCTGGTTCACGGGGCACCTGGGGCGGGGAAAACGGCCCTCCTCGCCGAACTCTGTAAGGTGGCAAATCGATGGAAACACGCTCGCATCTCACTGACCGCCCTGCACGACCCTTCGCGATTGCACAGGCACTTGGGCAGGCATACGCGGTAGACCAAAAGGCTTCCTTGGAGGCTGGAATCATATACGTTAAGGGCGGCATAGTTGAGACGATCGCGGGGCATGCGACACCCACCGAAATTCTCAAGTGCATAGCCACCAAGCATGGACTCATCTTAGTGCTGGACGAAGCCCAACGGTTATCTTCCCTGGAGGTAGGATCACAGGAGCATGTCCGAGTCGGAGATACCCTGAGCATGATCCACAACGGGCATTTAGAGATGCCCGTCATGCTGTTGGCGGGTGGGTTAAGCACAACTCTGGATGCGTTCGCGTCTTTTGGAATCACCCGCTTCACCCGTCAATGCAAACCTTCGCTAGGGGGCTTGCACCCACATGAGACCAAATCTGTCATCAGAAAATTCCTGAGCCACGAGAAGGTAGTGCCACCCTTGCCCAAATGGATTGATGCAGTAGCCAAACAAACACATGGCTGGCCACAGCACATTATCGCCTATGCATCCTTGCTCGCCAACCATTTATCTAGCATCAACCCAGACATGTCAGATACTGGACTTGACAGCGTGCTCCGAGCAGTCCGCGAAGAACAGATTGCCTATTACCAAGAGAGGTTCAGAGGTATTTTTCTTGGTGAGCGCCATGCGATGGCGAAGCTTTTCGCTAAGAAGCCAATAGGCACGGACATGGACCCAGAATGGATCATTGATGGACTCACGGAGTCTTACTCCGAGGAAAAGGCGACCGCACTGTTCACGCGTGCTCTTGACCGAGGGATCATTGATATACAGGGAGATGGGTACTGCAGAATTCCCATACCCTCTCTACGCTCCTTTCTGATTGATACGTATGGACGCGAACAGGATATTCCGTAGACATTTCTCAAAGTGGGGAGCAAAAACCGCCTCCATCCGATCAAGGTGAGTCCCCCACCGCCTGATTCTAAGAAGCCCCTCAAAAAACAAGAAATGTGAGCTATGGGGCACTAGAGCCCTGTACGCGATCCTGCCTGCCTAAACGTTTGTACCCCGAGTGTTGTGATTGATTCACTGGAGTCGTGTATTGGGATATCCAGAGTCATTTGCAAAACCTCAGTGTTAACTCTAAACAATGCGTCATAGGTACTCCATGGTAGTATTTCTACTAAAACGCGGAGGCTTTGCAACAGCTTCCCACATATATAATTTTCTGTAAAAAACTCATTGTGATTTACTCATAAATTAATTCCCAGACTCTTCTCTCAATATGCGGCATGAACCGTAATCTATTCAATGATCAATTATAACTCGCTTGTTAAATTCCTGATAAGCCTCCAATGCCTGTTGCCGCCCAACTCTCAAATCAACAATCGGTGATGGATAAGGTTGGTCTGGAGAAAGATTCCATGATTGGGGAATCGCTTCAAAATAGATTAATGCATCCTGATGAGGGATTAAACGCCCTTCGGCTATAAACCTGTCTCTGTAGCTGTGATCTGGATCAAACTTTTTCGCCTGAATCTCTGGATTATAAATTCTGAAATAAGGTGCAGCATCAGGGCCAGATCCAGCAGTCCATTGCCATCCCATGGCATTGGCAGCAATATCCCAATCAATTAAACAGTCTCGAAACCACGCCTCCCCTACCCTCCATCCAGTCATCAAATGCTTCGTTAAATAACTGGCAACAAGCATTCGAGTACGATTGTGCATAGTACCTGTAACATACATTTCTCGCATGGCTGCATCCACCATTTCAACTCCTGTAAGTCCTCTTCGCCAAGCTTCAGCATCTTCATTGTCTTCCCTCCATGGAAAATTGTCCCATGAAGGTCGCCAGTTCTGATCCACAATATGAGGGGTATGATAGATGAGATGATAGGCAAATTCTCGCCAAACCAATTCCTTCAGAAAATGCAATGCCTCCCTATTTTTTTTACCATCTTTAAGCGTTGCCTGAAAACCCGCATGCCAAATCACATGGGGGGAAATTTCTCCGTAAGCCAAGTTTTCCGATAAACCAGATGTAGCAAACTTGGATGGAAAGTCTCGTTCTGATTTGTAGCGATAGATGGATGTTTCAATGAATTGATCCAGTCGTTGACTGGCAGCATGCTCTCCAACCTTCGCAAAACGCGAAACAATAGCTGCTCCACGATTCATAGGCAAACCTAGCTTCCAATCGGATAGTAGGTCACTTTTCGGCCACACGTTTGGCGGAAATAAATCCGAAGGAGCATCCAAAGGGGAGGTCACATCACGACCAGAAACTGCTTTCCAAAACGGAGTATAGACACGATAGAAACTGTCCGATTGCGTTGCCACCGTCCATGGTTCAAAGAGCAAACTTGCATTCACATTGGATACCTCAACCCCCTGATGATAGAGAGCAGCATGTACTTTATCATCTCGTATCCTTGATTCTGGATCATAGAGCCTTGACCAAATGACACGTACTGATCCCGTTTCGTTGATCAATGTCTGAAGAACATCTAGCGGATGTCCTCGCCTAAGAATCAAGCGACTACCGTTCTGCCTTAATGCGATGTCCAGTGAATGAAGGCTCTGTTCCAATCGCCATTTGGGAGCAGCACCATACGTCGTTTCAATTAATGAATCATAGATGAAGACTGGGTATACTGGCTCCTGATGATTCAATGCAATATGCCATGCAGGATGATCCCTCACCCTTAAATCTCTTCGCAACCATAGAATGGTTCCGCCTTTCTGAATTTCTCCATCAATCTTCATGCAATGTCATACGTGGTATGAGATCAATAATTCGTAGATCTCTCTGATGATTGCAAATCCATAACCCACGCCTCCAATATCGCCTTAGACAACAGCAACCCTATTGAACCGTAATTGTGACGGGTTCAGATAGTACAGGTGGTTCATGCGGGATATGAGCGAAATCTCCAAGAAGCAGTTGTAGTGTATAGATCCCAGGCGCGAGGTCAAGGTCCGTTTCCGTCTGCCCCGTTCCAAAATGAAGATGAGCAGAGTCTGCAGGGATCGGCTGATCCATCGGCGGTAATTCAGCTGCATTGACCAAGAGATGATGGTGGCCAGCATGAGGAAAGTCAATTCCAGCCGGAGCAACTCCCATCTTGGAAAGACCGAACCTTACCGTCACCGTTCCACTTGGAACGATTGCACCGTCTTCTGGCTCAATGATGTACACCTTTGCGTTCTCAGGCGATTCAGACGGAGTATATACATTCTCCATACCTGTGGCCGTATCATCTGAAGTCGTTGAAACTTCAGATGCTGGGCGGCATGCACCTATCACAATAAGTGGGACAATCCAAATAAATTTCATCATTACCTTGATTAGTTTAGCAAATATAGGTAATTAAATTGACCTTAACTTGAGAAATGGCCCCAAAATAGATGGTTTTGGTAGATGTTTTTCATGCCAGTTTCAGTCTCTGTTCCTATTGATTTTGACTGATTCCATCGGGTTCTGTTTGTTTGCTTTTCTTGCCCAAGAGTTAGACAATTACTAAGCCTTCTATCTCCAATAGTTTATCCCGAAGTTCAAGTCCAATAACACTTCGAAATTCTTCCTCGGTGACACCTTTCTCATAGGCAACTCTGCGTATAAGCTTGCGCTCTTTATCCAAGTAGTGTGTGTCATCTTGGACATAGGTAAGGCTAAATTCCTGAATGTCATAGGGCTCCTTACCTTTAACTTCATCTTTTACGGCATCAACAAACTTACTCACCAAACCAAGTGCGTTCAACTTGTCGGAAATTTCTTTGCCCAAATCAGTAAGTTGAAGAGGACTTTGTTTTGTAGCTACCAGCGGAGGCAATCTCAAGAAAATCTGGTCAATTTTCTGTTGGATTTCTTTCATAAATTCTTTGAATGTACTCATATCCGCATCAACAGAGCCCATCCATTTAGACATATTCGCCTCTTGCTTTCTCTTTTCAGAGCGCAATGATAAAACAGCAACCAATGCGGTAATGAGGGCACCAATTGCAGTGACCCATGCTACAATAAAAAGTAATAATTCCAAAGTTAACATAATGGCGAGTTTGAATATGGTTGACTGAGTCGTCATCGGTGAATATACGAACCCGTTGCTAAATGTGTTCAAAAACCGCAAATTCTGCAGAAATTTTCAAGACATCTACAACTATATATACAGCATCTCGTTTTTTCTTAATGAGACACTGTTGTTATGGGGTTTTCGTTTGGATACAATATTTTTTCTAGGGAAGAATTCTCGCAGAGCATCAACCCACTAAAATGTATGAGTAGCAATTTCTACGGATTTCCTGACTCGGCTTATGGCAATTCCTCCCAACTGATCTGTCGGGGGCATCTTTCCCACATAAGGAATACCCTAGATTAGGTGAATCGTAGCCTCACACGCCATCACCATAGCAGATATAATAAAATCAAACCTCTCTACGATGGCAGATTGTCCCTGAAAATACTGCGTTTGACTAAGATCGCCCGTGGGGCTCAGGAAATCATTATTCTTGCAGACAGCCATAGGAAGAAATTTATAAATCCGTTGATGTCTCAACGATCAAGACTATACATGCTGACAAAAAAGATGCTGAATGTGGAACGCTTGAGATGTAGTCAAACATTAGATTTGAGTGGTATGATTGATTTTGGGTCACCCCGGTGTAGTCTCATACGTGACAAGGCCAAGAAACCCCATAAATCACATCTTTTGTTCCCCATCCATGCTTGAAAAATCGCAACCGAGTACATCGTTATGCGTTCTATGATCAAACCTTGGATTGTCGGCACATTGGTTCATCTACATACATCCTCCCCCACTGAAACCCACTCCATCGGCCACCAAGTTGGATCGCTCCTACCTCCATCTTCTATTATTGGACTAGATGGTCCTCTCGGAGTTGGGAAAACCTGCTTTGCTCAAGGAGTTGCTATGGGACTTGGCGTTCCCCCTTCAGTTCATGTGACTAGCCCTGCCTATACCCTTGTTCAGGAATATCCTCTGGATCAGATGACCTTCGTACATATTGATTTTTATCGACTTGATACACTATCGCTTGGGGATTATGTGCTTTTTGAAGAGCTCTTTGCCAAGCCTAATCAGATCATCCTTGTGGAATGGGCTTCAAAATTCATGGATGAGTTCACATCGGAATCTCTGCTCATTTCGATAGAGCATTGCTTAGATGAGGATCACAGATCCTTGAGTTTTTTTTCCAACTCTTCCAAATATTCCCCCCTACTCCATCAATTGGCTGGTCATGTACACTCTGTTACTTGATACTTCAGGCCCGTATACCACAGTTCTTCTTGTTCAAAATCTACAATTGGTGACATCCTCCGTCGTTGAGGACCGCCCGGCTGAACACTTGCATGAACAAATTCAGACCTCCCTTGACCGTGCCGGACTCCTACCCTCACATTTGCATCAAATTGCCGTGGTCATTGGACCGGGTTCTTGGACAGGGCTGAACATAGGCGTGACAACTGCAAAAACCCTAGCTCAGGTACTTCAAATACCCGTGTGTCCTATTCGAACGTTAGATGCACTTACGGAGAGTTCCAGATTGCCCGCTTGGGGAATCATGAGTGCTGGCAGAGATCGATGCTACTACGCACGCCACACCCACTCTAAAACCCCAGAAATGGATGTTGCCTCAATTGATGATATCCTCCAACTCATGGAGGCGGACCCAGAAACGCATTGCATCTACGAATATGGCGATACCTTCAGTGAGCGATTTTGCGACCACCCTCACTACCACACGACGGATCGTCTTCTACCAGAATCTCTCATCCTTGCTTCTAAGAATGGTGCTATCTTGAAAGGTAATTCCATTCATTCACTTGTCCCAGCATATCTGCAACCATCCTATGTGGAACGGGATGCATCTCGATGAATCATGCTCATTTTAGGTATTGACACATCATGCGATGATACGGGGGTTGCCGTGGTGAAACAGGGCGATATCATCATCTCTAACATCATTGCCTCCCAATTTTCGGCGCATGAACGTTTTGGAGGCGTTGTCCCCGTAATTGCCGCACGAGAGCATACTGCAAAAATCAATTATATCCTTGATTCTGCCCTTGAAAAGGCCGAAGTATCCTTTTCAGATCTTGATGCCGTAGCCGTCTCTCATCACCAAGGTTTGATGCTCTCTCTTGTTGTGGGGGTTTCAGCTGCAAAATCGATTGCCTTAGCATGTCAGATTCCCCTAATTGGAATTCACCACTTGGAGGGGCATATTTATTCAAATCTGATGGGACGTACAGATGAAATCCACTTTCCATTTCTGTGTCTCACTGTTGCTGGAGGCCATACGCTCTTGCTGAAGGTGGTTTCACATGGTACATACGAATTACTTGGCCATACCCGTGATGATGCTGCTGGTGAAGTTCTTGATAAAGTCGCTCGACATTTACATCTTGGATTTCCTGGAGGAGCCGCCATTCAAAAATTGGCTGAAAAGGGTAATCCAACAGCCTATCATTTTCCCCGGCCACTCATCAACCGCCGTGATGGAGAATTCAGTTTCAGTGGCCTGAAGACGGCTGTGATTTCTGCTATTGACCGAGACCCCAACTTGAATGTAGCTGATTTATGTGCAAGTTTACAGCAGGCCATTATTGATCTACTGGTATCCAAGACCATGCTTATTGCTGAAACACACGACTTGAAACAGATCACACTGGCTGGGGGAGTTGCCTTGAATCAACCACTGAGAAAAGCATTACAGCAAGAGGTTCAACAGCGTGGCTATCAACTATTTACCCCCCAAACGGATCTTTGTATGGATAATGGAGCCATGATCGCAGGGGCTGCCTTTTATTTATATCAAACGCGAGGGGCAGACCCGCTCAGTATTGAAACGCTGGCGAACGCCCCCTTAGGAACGACTGGCATTCGATATCGGCCGGGAAGTAAATATGGAAAGGGATCATGAGTGGTAAAATCCTTTCAGACATGAATAGAGTTCTCCAAATTTTGAATGAAATCCCTCATACAGGACGGATGATTCTGATGGATCACATTGTCCCTCAACAGAAATCACCTGACCACATGCATCATCCATAGATCCCCAGATTCCTGCTCCCGTCCCCGCAAGTAATGCAGCCCCCACTGCTGCCCCCTCGGTTGCTTTAACGATCTCTAGTGGGGTTCCCATAATATCCGCCAGCATCTGTACCCACAAGCTGCTTTGTGCACCCCCACCAGAAATCCTAATCCGCTTGGGAGCTGGTAGCCCTACTTGATAAAGCAATTGAAGATTGTCCTTCAATCCATAGCCAACTCCCTCCAAAACTGCTCGCGTGATGTGACCCCGAGTATGGCGGGACGTAAGTCCAGTAAAACTTCCTCTTACCATGGGATCTGCATGGGGAGTACGCTCTCCAGTGAGATAGGGCGAAAAGAAAAGTCCGTCTGAACCGGGTTGAATATCACTGGTTTCCTGTAAGAGCTGATCCATGGGTATATTGCCAGCGAACGTATCTTTATACCACTGCAAACTACCGGCTGCACTGAGCATCACCCCCATCATATGCCATGTATTTGGGATTGCATGCGGAAAAGCGTGAGCCCGCCCCATAGGTTCTATACTGGGATGATTACATGGGGCAAAAACGACACCAGATGTCCCCAGTGTAACGGCCCATGTATCAGGATCCATTGCACCAACCCCAATCGCCTGAGCTGCCTGATCTCCACCTCCCGCAAAAATGGGAGTTCCCTCCATTAACCCTGTCATGGAGGCACAAGCATGGCTCACTTGCCCAGTACATTCCGTCCCCTCATAAGTAGGAGGTAGCCATTCTTGGGAAATGTCGAGGGTACTTAATAGATGGGCTGCCCAGTTACGGGTAGAAATATCTAACAAAAGCGTCCCCCCTGCTCCCGCACGGTCAGTTGCATAAACATCACTGAGTTGCCATCGGATATAATCTTTCGGCAGTAGAATCTGTGAGATTTTAGCATAACAACTTGGTTCGTGATCTTGAACCCATAATAACTTGGGTGCAGTAAATCCAGTAAATGCATCATTACCTGTAATGCTTACAAGAGCCTGATGTCCAATCTGCGTACGAATTCTATCACACTGATCGCCAGAGCGACCATCATTCCAAAGCATGGCGGGTCGAATAACATTCCCATGAGAATCAAGGAGAACCAACCCGTGCATCTGCCCGGTGAGTCCGATGGCCTCAATGGCTTCGGGATCAATGGATGGCATTTCTACGAGCGAACGTATGCTCTGTACCATCGTGTCCCACCATGTCTCTGGATTCTGTTCGCTCCACATTGGATGTGGGCTTGAAAGTGGATGCTCATTGGATGCGATCCCCAAAATCGTTCCTTCAGAATCGATACAGAGAGCTTTGGAGGCAGTGGTCGAAACGTCAAGACCAAGGATACAAGGAGTAGTCGTCATGGCTCTTTACCATATTTGCTTGAGAAAACGTTAACTTTGTGAAATCATGAAGATAACAAATTCTTATGGTTTAAGACAATATGTGGGGCTATTTCTTGGCCCACTTTGGTTATTGGTTGTCCTTCTGGTACCACACCCAGATGGATTGGAGGAATCTGCATGGTACACGATGGGAATTGCGCTACTGATGGCCACATGGTGGATCGCTGAATCAATTCCAATCCCCGCTACATCACTTCTGCCGCTAGTGTTATTTCCGGTGTTAGGAGTCAATACGATGCAGGAGTCCGCGGCCCCATATGCCCATCCAATCATCTTTTTGTTTATGGGCGGATTTATCATCGCACTTGGAATGATGAAATGGGGGTTGCATCGTCGGGTTGCCATTTGGATCATCTCGCATGCTGGTACTGGACCTCGGGCCTTGATTGCTGGATTCATGATTGCCACCGCGGGCTTGAGTATGTGGGTCAGTAACACGGCGACCACTCTGATGATGCTCCCCGTCGCTCTTTCGGTGATTGCACTTGCTGATTCACAAAAAAGTACCGATCAGTTTAAGCATCACTTCTCGGTCGCTCTCCTATTAGGCATTGCATATGCGGCCAATATTGGAGGAATGGGCACTCTGATTGGAACGATCCCCAATGCATTTATCAGTGCCTTTTTTGAAAGTGAATATGGCTACACCATTACGTTTACCCGATGGCTTTCGGTTGGGGTTCCGATTGTTCTGGCTGGCATCCCTCTGGTTTTCTTTCTCCTGACTCGCGTGCTGTACTCCTTTCAGTCCAGTGATGTTATTGGTAGCCAATCGTTGATCAAAGAGCAACGGGATCAACTTGGTTTGATGAATCGGGGAGAAAAAATAATTGCGATCGTATTTCTCTCAACGGCACTTCTTTGGATCACCCGACCGCTACTGACCCCCTGGATCCCAGGCCTGACCGATGCTGGAATTGCCATGATCGGTGGTTTGTCACTGTTCCTGCTTCCCGTTGACTTTAAGCGTGGAATCTTCGTGCAGGACTGGAAAACTGCGAAACAGCTTCCCTGGGGGGCCTTGATTTTGATTGGAGGAGGACTGAGCCTTGCGGGTGCTGTCTCTGGGAGTGGGCTTGCGGACTGGCTGGGAGAATCTCTCCAGCCACTGCAACAGTTCCCTACGCTCCTGATTATATTGGTCACTACGGGGATCATTATTTTCCTTACCGAAATCACGAGCAATACAGCCACAACTGCGACATTTTTACCCGTTTTAGCTGCCCTTGCACTTGCTGTTGGTGAAAGTCCACTGCTGATGGCCGTACCTGCTGCCTTGGGTGCAAGTTGTGCATTCATGCTCCCAGTGGCTACACCACCCAATGCCATCATCTATGGAAGTGAACGCGTGACTGTCTTTGAGATGGCCCGTGCTGGGCTCTCCCTCAATTTTGCATTTCTGATTCTGATCACTGTGTGTGCGTACTCTCTCGTGTTATGGGTTTTTGGTATTGAGATCGGTCAAATCCCTACATGGACGCTGTAATTTATTTCAATCATAATCTATCTCTTTTGCAATGAATCATTGTGTCACATTTGGTGAAATTATGCTCAGACTTTCCACTCCTGGGTTTGATCGATTCACACAGGCTTCAAGTTTCCATGCGTGCTATGGCGGCGCAGAGGCAAATGTTGCCGTTTCTCTTTCGGGGTATGGGCTCCCGGTATCGTTCGTATCCCGAGTGCCTCAAAATGATCTGGGGGAAGTAGCAATCAAGACGTTGCGAGCACATGGAGTTGATACTCAATTCATCCAACGAGGGGGAGAACGTTTGGGCATCTACTTTCTAGAGACGGGAGCATCTGCCCGTTCAAGTAAAGTCCTCTATGATCGTGCTCACTCTGGAATGGCAACCATCACACCTGAAACGGTGGACTGGGACCGTATTTTTACGGGGGCAAGTTGGTTTCACTGGACTGGCATCACTCCTGCACTTTCTGAATCTGCGATGTTGACCATGAAGATTGCACTTGAAGCGGCCACCCGCCACCAACTGACCATATCTGTTGATCTCAACTATCGAAACAAGTTATGGAAATGGGGGAAACCCCCAGAGGAGGTCATGCAGGATCTAGTTTCTCACTGTGACATCATCATCGGTAATGAAGAAGATGCCTTGCAGGTGTTTGGAATTCATCCCAAGGGAGTTGATGTTCACAGCGGCCATTTGGATGCGTCTGCTTATGAATCCGTGGGAATTCAAATGATGGAGCGATTTCCGCGATGCAAACGGGTGGTCAGTACTCTACGAGGATCCATCAGTGCATCCCATAATTCTTGGTCTGCCGTTTTATGGAACGGAACAACCCTGCTTCATGGTCCAACCTACCAGATCACTCCAATTATCGATCGGGTTGGTGGGGGAGATTCCTTTGTAGGGGGATTGATCTATGGACTATTGACTTATAATGGAGATGAACAGAAAGCACTCGACTTTGGTGTGGCCGCATCCTGTCTAAAGCACACGATCTCTGGTGATTTTAATCTGGTAACGGTAGAGGAAGTGACGAAGCTCCTCTCTGGTGATCAATCTGGAAGGGTAAGCCGATAGGGCGTATTCCATGACTGGAATGTCCATGAACCATGTCGCATGCCCGGGAGGATTCGAACCCCCGACCTTCTGATCCGTAGTCAGACGCTCTATCCAGCTGAGCTACGGGCACAAAACAGCATGTATTACTCGAATTAATCTCAAAATGTTTCAAATACTGTGAGCAACTTTCCTTCGGATGTTCTCATTGCTGGTGCTGGATTAGGCGGAGCATGTGCAGCCCTGTGGCTTTCTGAGACATGTCATGTCACTTTGGTGACAGGCACAGCCCCGGTTGCTTCAACCATTGCGGCTGGATTGGTCAATCCATTTGCTGGGAGGAGGTTGAATGGAGTAAAGGACCCAGATCGTCTTTTGACGGATCTCAAGGAGACGCTCCAGAATGCGGATGCATTGGATACATATGATCCATCAGGAATTCTTCGACCAGCTCTTGATAAAGATCAAGCGGCTGATTTTCGATCTCATGCCTCCAGAGATCATTCAGGCATTCAATGGCTTTCACCTTGTCAGGTAAAAGTGGAGCATCCGCATATAATGGCACCCTACGGGGCAACACTTACCGCTGGTGGAATTCTTGATACTCCAACATTGCTGAACTCTATCACCCATCAACTCTCTGACTGTAGCGAAGTGATTCAACAAAATATCGTAGGATGGCAGGACGGGGGCACCTATGTGAACGTGACGCTGGATTCGGGCACAACTCTAAAAACACAAAAACTTATTCTTGCACTTGGAGCTGGATATAGGTCATTCCGTGAATTAATCCATCTCAATTTGCATTGTATCAATGGAGAACTTGTATACATTCAACCCCCAGATGGGATGTCTCTATCTATGGCCGTCAGTGGATCCGGTTATGTGGTACCACGAAATGATCATTTGATTCTGGGAACAACCTATGAACATTCACAGCTTCCTTCTCAACCAACCTACGAAGGAATGAACAAAATTCTAACGCTAACCAGTAAGATGATCCCCCAAATAGAATCGTGCGCTATTACGGGAGCATCAGCAGGAGTCCGGGTGGGCGTTCCTGGTCTGCGATTGCCAATGGTTGGTCCTATCTCCGACAGTGTGTGGATCCTTACTGGTCTTGGATCCAAGGGTCTCCTTTTTGCCTCTCATATTGGACGAAATATCCGACAGTGGATGACAGATCCATCCTGTATTCCAGAAAATTTCAGGGTAACGAATAAATAATCGGACTCATGCGTTAAAAGGGGAGATTCCATGTGCATGAGCACATTCCTTTCACTTTAATTTATTTCTCATCATGCCATCAGGCCATTCTATCAATACAGCGGAGATCCTTGAAGATTCAGCTGAGAATCTGCTGACTCATACGTGCCAGACGATTCCACAAGAGAGTCTACATCTACCAGGCCCACACTTCGTGGATCAGGTATGGGCTGGATCCGATCGTAATCCCCGCGTACTCCGCTCATTGCAGTCTCTCTTCAACTCTGGTCGATTATCGGGAACTGGCTATGTGTCTATCCTTCCAGTGGATCAGGGAATTGAGCATTCGGCTGGAGCCTCTTTTGCAAAGAATCCACTCTATTTTGATCCAGAAAATATTGTTCGTCTGGCGATTGAAGGTGGTTGCAATGGAGTTGCTTCCACCTATGGTGTTCTGGGAGCAGTTGCACGCAAATTCGCTCATAAGATTCCCTTCATTCTCAAATTCAACCATAACGAACTGCTGAGCTATCCAAATACCCATGATCAAGTTCCATTTGCAAGTATTCAAAACGCCTGGGACATGGGTTGTATTGGTGTTGGAGCCACTATCTATTTTGGGTCTGAGAATTCCAATCGTCAACTTCAGGAAGTGACTGAGGCCTTTTCCTTTGCTCATGAGCTTGGAATGCTGACCATTCTCTGGTGCTATGTTCGTAATGGTGCATTCAAAATTGACGGAGTCAATCACGAAGCATCTGCTGACCTCACAGGACAGGCCAACCATCTTGGTGTTACGATTGAAGCAGATATCATCAAGCAAAAGCAACCCACATCCAATGGTGGCTATGCAGCGTTGAATTACGGAGGATCCAGCTACGGTAAATTTGATGATCGAATTTATACGGAACTAGCCAGTGATCATCCGATTGATCTCACCCGATACCAAGTGGCCAATTGCTATATGGGGCGGTGTGGGCTGATCAACTCTGGTGGTGCCTCAGGCTCCAACGATTTACAGCAAGCCGTTCAGACGGCTGTGATCAACAAGAGAGCTGGTGGAATGGGGCTGATTTCTGGGCGGAAGGCATTTCAGCGCCCCATGAAAGACGGCGTAGAGATCCTCAATGCGATCCAAAACGTCTATCTTGATTCATCTGTGACTATTGCATAGTATTCACAGACAACAACCACTGTATGCTATTAGGCTGGGTGCACCTTTTGTGATCTTGATCTCATGCCCTTGATCGGGTTGCTTGGGGAGTGAGATATCAAGTCTATCATATGTGCATGTCTCATTGCAACAATGTACGATGAAATGACTTGTGGAAAGTGGAATGGAGGGTTTCGATTGAATTCCGATGCCTCAAGTTATGACCTGATGGCATTCGTCTTCGCATACGTGACAAAAGTTCTGCGTTCCTTTACGGGCCTACTCAGGAACCCTTTAACGCCTTTCGAGTCCTCTCTATATCCTCAAGGACATTTGAACGGAAAAAGAACGAATCTGGATCATAGTCAGCCAATTGACACCTAGACTGCATGTGTGTCAATACGTCAGCAAAATATTGAATTTCGGGAGAAAAATTCTTCATAATCTGTGAAGTATTACAGCAACTTCTGATTTTACCATGAGTTAACGATCGGTACGCTCGTCTGTATGCTAAGCTATCTCGATCCTGATAATTGGTTCCAATCAGTGCACATGCAAATTCATTAGCCAAATAGTGGAACATTGCGTAATATGCTGCGCTCATACTTCTACGCAGGTCTGCCTGCATTGGCTTGGCTCCTTTTCCTCTGGCTAACGTCTCTGCAATTATGATAAACTCAAGCGATTTCTTCTATTAAAGCGGTAGAATGTCTACCTTCTGGATTTACCTCGCTTCATGTCATTTGACACTCATAAAGTGCCCAACATAGACCGAAGAGGACCTGTCATCCAAAGA
>JAPOUL010000049.1 GCA_026708685.1 Bacteroidota bacterium | reverse complement strand
AATCATTGATGAGAAAAAATAAAATAACAGAAAAGATAAAATGAATTAAATTATAGTGTTTTGTATAAGTTATTTATGGACGAGCCCTTAATCATGAGAACCCTGTCTTCATTCCAAGTGGCGGATAGACAGAGCAACATTACTAATTATGGCCCGTGCCGATCTAATTCTTGATTTAGTCCGAGCAAGCTGTCTAGGAGATGAGCAGGGGGTGCGTAAGAGCGTAGAGGCCCTTGCAGCTAATGAGCGTGCTAAGAGTCATACGATTTTAGCAGATCGACTGCTTGCCCAACTGCAAGTGACGAATGGGCACCGTTCAAACATGGTTTCTATTCCGAAACTAGGAGAAATTCCTCTGATGGCTGAAAAAATCCCACATCGTCGTATTGAAGATTTAATCCTTGAGCCACACATCTCTGATACCGTCCGTGAATTTGTAACAGAACACCACAGGGCAGATTTGTTAAGATCGTACAATCTTGAACCACGTAATCGAGTTTTGCTTACAGGCCCCCCTGGAAATGGTAAAACTACTCTTGCAGAGGGATTGGCGAATGCACTTGCCGTTTCGTTCTTTGTTGTTCGTTATGAAGCAGTGATAGGCAGTTACTTAGGGGAGACAGCACAGAAGATTGCACGAGTTATGGAACATGCACGGTCAAGGCATTGTGTTCTACTGTTTGATGAATTTGATTCAGTCGGCAAAGAGCGCGGAGATGTTCACGAGACTGGGGAGATTAAACGCGTAGTGAGTTCACTTTTATTACAAATAGATTCGTTGCCAAGTTATGTTGTCGTGGTAGCCGCGAGTAATCATCCAGAATTACTTGATAGGGCCGCTTGGCGAAGATTTCAGCTTCGTATTGAGCTTCAAAAACCTACGATCAAGCAAATTGAAGATTGGTATTGTAGATTTGAAAAACGAACAGGCCATTCATTTGGAATTCAATTAAAGGAGTTTGCCAACAAGTTGTATGGGTTAAGTTTTGCAGAGATTGAAGATTTTTCTAATGATTTACTACGTAACATCGTAATAGATGGACCTGATGCCGTTGCCAAGGATATTATGAGACATCAGATGCGTCGTTGGAAGAAGAGATTCAGGGCTTCTTCTAAGTGATGAGATTTTGCTATAATCAATAGATGGAAGAGATTATCCTGTTTTAGTATTTCCAAAGCCAGTGTCTGCTGATAAACAGAAACAAGGTAGTGGCGGGGAATCTGTTGATGCTCCAACCCATGCCCATCAGGCCAAACGACTTTTGCCACAGTTTGCTGAATTGTTAGAGGCGATTGAGAAACGTAGAATTACGCTTCAAGATACGTCGGCGGGAATCACTCCCGAAATGGTTTTGGTCATAGAAGTGATTGGTCGAGTAGAGAATTTTATTAGTGCAGTCCGCAATATCGAGGGACTTGAATGGCTCGGAGAATATGAATTAGAACATGTTGAGCATGACGATTGGTTTGAAGATCCAAATCATTCCGATAAAAAACTGAATGGTCGGCTCTTTATGACGATGACAAATCAGAAAGCTTTGATCCAGATTGTAAACCTATTTGAAAAATGGGACTGGGACAGGGACATCAAGGAAAAGGTAAAAATTCCGCGAGGATTAGCACCTCTCAGAGAAATGTTTAAATTCTTACATAAAATAAGACCATGGGATGTAATCGATAGGATTCAAGATACAGGTTTGTTGGAGGATTGGAAAGAGAGAATCAAAGACGGACAAGAGATAGTTCCTTTAGAAGTAGAATTATGGTATAGTAATAATCAATCAACAAGAAATGAGAGAGTTCAAAAAATTAGACAGATCATTGAGGATATAGGTGGACAAGTAGTGAACGAATGTCATATCGCTGATATTGGCTATCATGCAGTTTTGGGGAGAATCTCAATAAAGAAGATTGCGAAACTTCTTGATCACCATGATAACCGCAAACAAATTAACTTGTTTAAGTCAGACTCCATCATGTTTTTGCGACCAGTTGGTCAGTGTATGGTTAGTGTTCCAGTTACAGAAGGCGAAAAAATTTCATATGATCGCTCCAACCTTCAACCTGATGTAAAAAAGGCCCCAATTGTTGCATTGCTTGATGGGATGCCACTTGCACAGCATGATTTGCTAGAAGGATACTTGGTGATTGATGATCCTGATGATTTTGAGAGTAGGTATCAAGCAATCGAACGATTTCATGGGACTGCAATGGCATCATTGATCTGTCATGGTGATTTGAATGATGAGGGGGAGGCCCTAAAAAGACCGATTTATGTGCACCCAATTCTGACTCCAGTTCGTGGATTTGATGGACAATTTCGTGAGGTAATTCCAGAGGATATTCTACCAGTTGATCTTGTGCACCGATCAGTTATTCGAATTATTGAAGGTGATAAGGGGGAGCCACCAGCATCGCCGGAAATTCGTGTGATTAGTTTGTCTGTTTGTGACGAGGCTTATCCTTTCTTACGTCAAATGAGTGCATGGTCTCGGCTTTTAGACTGGTTATCATGGAGGTATAACATATTATTCATTGTGAGTGCAGGCAATCATAATCGTGACATTTCACTTCCCGTTTCATCGGATAGATTACTTGAATTGGATCAGAGGAGTATCCAGAGTTTAGTAGTCAATGCGTTAAAGGAAGATACTCGTAACAGGCGATTATTATCACCATCCGAAACACTAAATGGTTTGACAGTTGGGGCTGTTCATCATGATGTATCCAATCCAGTTCCCAATCGATTAATTGATCCTCTGATAACAGGAATGCCCAGTATTACATCTTCTCACGGGCCTGGGTATCGTCGTGCAGTTAAGCCAGAGATTCATATGTCTGGAGGGAAGCAGTTACTTCGAGTAGAGCCTTACGATTCATCTGAAAATGTTTCACTGTCTCTACATAAAAATGAGTTATTAACAGGGCAACGGGTTGCTACATCTGGACCAACTTCTGGGGACTTGACTCGCACCACTCAAATAGCAGGAACCAGCAATGCAGCTGCACTTACGACTAGACAAGCATGTTTATTCCATGATTTACTTCAAGAGATTCGATATCAGTCTGATTCTAATATTTCTTCCGAGTATGATGCGGTATTGATAAAAACTCTATTGGTTCATGGTGCAAGATGGGGAGAAATCTATAGATCATAGGAGCAGATTTTTTCTGAAAACCATAGTCAAATAAAGGATCGTGTAACCAAGTTTTTCGGTTATGGTCAACCTGATTACAATAGAATCATATCAGGTTCAGATCAAAGAGTGACAATCATCGGTTTTGGAAAACTTTTGAATAATCAGGCATTAGAGTTCACATTACCACTACCGTTACGTCTATTAGATGTGAAAGCTAGACGGCGATTAACGATTACAACGGCATGGTTTTCTGAGATCAAGAGTCGTAATCTCAAATATCGAGTAGCTCATCTCTGGCACAGTATTCAAGGGGGAAATTTTGCGAAGAATAGGATTAATGTGAGCAATATGAGTTCAAAACGTGGAACGGTCCAACATGAAGTGTTTGAGGAAAACAATGTAATTTCTAATCAAGGAAGCAATGAAATCATCATCAAGGTTAATTGCCGAGAGGATGCAGGAGATATACGTAAACCTGTTCATTTTGGACTTGCGGTTACATTGGAGGTTTTGGAGGAAGGGGAACTATTTCCTATTCAAATTTACAATGATATTCGTAATCTCATTTCAACACGAGTCCACGCTAATGTTGACTTGAATAATAGAAACTCCTTGCAAAATGAGGCTTCCATTGTTTAAGTGGATGGGTTAAAAGGCAATTGGTAGAAATATGGATTAGGTTCAAGAGATTGTCTTAACTCTCGGATATTGAGATTCAATTCGTTGAATGTTCTTAGAGCTAATCTGATACATTTCTTGAGTTTAAGGGGTGAGAAGTATTAATGATCAAATCTCCATCCACTTTTGACGGTTTTCAAATTCACTGGAGTATTCTATCAAATCAATAATCTGTGCATCACATAAATGGTGTACTAATCAAAATAAAACACCTGTCTATTGTAGGAACATTTTCATCTGATTTGTGTCAAATCTCTTCTATTTCGTGTTTTCTCGTAATGTCTGAAGTTCTACGTTCCGATATACCCCACATACCGGATCTTGTTGACGATCGCGGACCTGCAAGATACTTCCATGGGCGGAGGAAAATCTTGAATAATTTCAATGATCTTCTGAGCCGTGCTGTGACGGTATACGGTAGGACGACCATGCTTATTCAGGGTGCACCAGGTGCCGGGAAAACTGCCCTGTTGGAGGAATTAGCCATAGATGCGATGGAAAGGAAATGGGATGTCTTTCAAATCAATTTAGACGATTTGTACAATCCTGTCCATATGGCCCAGACCCTTGGTAAACCCTATGTTTCTCGTAAAAAGACATCCATCAAAGCTGATGCGAAGTTAGTAGCAACAGAGCACATTAAGGAAGTAGCAGGAGATTCAAGCGTGTCTCAGGTACTTGAAAATCTGAACCCCGATCAGGGGGTACTTCTCATTCTTGATGAAGCACAACGTATTGTACACTTCTCTGATTCCCAGCATAAGGTTTCCGTGATGGCGACTCTTGATAATCTTCATAATGGCAACATCAATAATCCTATCATTCTACTGGCAGCAGGTTTAGGACCTACAGAAGAGGCTTTCAGGACATTAGGAGTATCGAGATTTAAGGCGGGGTGTTTTGTAGAATTGGGTGCCTTGGGTCAAGGTTCTGCACGAGCCGTGATCCATGATTGGATTAGAAAAGAGGGGAGTGCTAAGGGAGAGGCTGATGGATGGATTGATGCCATTGTGGAGAAAACACATGGCTGGCCTCAGCATATTTCGGCATACGGAGATGCTGCTGCAAAGCAAATTCAGCGAGATCACGGAGAGATGACATCCGCGGGTCTGGAAGTCGTGTACAGATTAGGAGCGGAGAGACGTGAGGCTTATTATAAACAACGAGCAAAAGGAATCAGTAGAAAAGAACGCAGTAGTTTAGCAAATCTCATAGATACCATTCCATTAGGAGATGGGTTGGACAGAGAAGAGTTTGAGACAGCTTTATCACAGGAATACGATTCAGAAAAAGCCAAGAGTTTGTTTAACAAAGCAGTAGAGAGAGGTATACTGCATAGTCAAGATGAAATCTATATTATCCCAATCCCATCTATGCGTAACTGGTTAGTCTCTAACTATGCCCGTGAGCGAGTGGAAATTTCACAAACCACCCGAGTGTATCCCGAATTACATGGGTAAAAATTTGTGTATAATGAACCGAGAGAATATAATATCTGTTGCTATGGAGTGGCTTTCAAACGTGTCGATACAGGACCAAAATCAAAGATCATCTTCAAGAACATGTTTGGTTGAACAAAATCAAGTATATTGTTTAGGATCAGGGATTCTTTATGGTCTAACGACATCCTTTCTACGGAAACATCCCCGTTTCGCCTGCTGTTGGTTTCAGTGAGGAAAATAGAAAATGTATGCGTAGCGAGATGATTGTGGAGTTGGCTGATTCTAAACTAGCCACATGGTCATGCGTGATGATACATTCATTGATGATCAGATTTGACATAGTGCAATGTTTGATCAGGAGATTCCAGTATGATCATATTTGACAATTGATTCTCCGCGGTAATCCTGCCTCCATTATTAGTTAATTTTCAACCATCGAAATACAGATATCCTCATAAGTCAGATGGGTTTGGATATACTGATTTTGAAAGCAGTCTACGGGGAGCCTTGTTTTCCATATGACTTCTTCACTATGGTTCATAAAATGAGTGGTATATTATTAAGGGTTTGTTTGATTTCTTCGTTGCTTCTTACTGCTTCAAATTCTTTGATCAAATCGGAAAAACTCTCCTATGATGAATCCACAAATTTTCGTATGGGCTCGTGAAACAGCTGGATTTACCTTGTCAGAAGCGGCAAGGAAGGTGAACATTAAAGAGCATACTCTCTCCAAAATTGAGGGAGGTGATCAAACGCCATCCAGACCGATGTTACTGAAAATGGCTAGATACTATCGGCGGCCTGTGGTGACATTCTTCTTGGAAGATATACCGATTGAATCAAATTCTGGTGCAGATTTTCGTGCACAATCTGACCAGTTTCGCCTAAGGATAAGGCCATGGTTTCTGCATTGTTGCGTGACGCGAAAGCGAGCCAGCAAATGATTAAGGCGACAAAGGAATTGGAGGAAGAAAATGATTCACTTCCATTCGTTGGTTGGTTAAGGCGAAAATGGGATCTTTCAGCAGAGAATGAGACTATGGAGCGGACAATTTCCCGAATGTCACCTATTCAATACAAGGCCTTGATTCAAGACGCATTGGCTGGGTTGGAAATGGTTCTAAATCATCCAGAGGCTCATAAACAATACCACACTCAGAGGACAGACGAAAATGCTTTCAAGTTGATTCGAGGCATGAGTGAAAACGCTGGAATCTATACAGTTCTCAGAGGAAATCTGGGAAGCAGTCACAGTCAATTTCCAGATGGTTTATTTAGAGCATTTGTGATCGCTGATGATGTAGCTCCATATATCGTAATGGGAATTATATCCATAAGTAACCAGATTATATAGTTACTGACTGATCCATTTCACGGCTCATAGGAGTCTCTAATGAGAACGCTCCTCCACGTGCAGATGCCCCAATCCCGAAGGCCAAGAGTACATTCGCAGATGCGTTCAGATCTGCGTGATCCGTATGCCCACAGGACATACACTGAAACTTGCTTTGTGTCTTGCGATTGTCATTGCTGGTATATCCACAAGCATTACACTTCTGAGAAGTATACTTTGGGTCTACAAGGACTACGTTACCAAATTTGTAGTCGCAGTAGGAATTGAACCTGCTCCATCCAGCATTCTGAATCACGCGGTTCAATCCTGCTTTGGCTTTTACATTCTTGCCAGGATCTTCAATCGTACCCTTGGCGGACTTGGACATATTCTTGATCTTCAAGTCTTCACGCTTCAAAGTGTAAGCTTTCGCAGACAATTGACGGCTGTGCTGATGTGCCGCATTGACGCGGCAGTTCTTCTGTTTCCGCTTCCACTTGTTGATCTTCCGTTTGGTTCGCTTGTACCGTCCAGATCCTTTCTGTTGACGAGCTAACTTACGTTGATACCTGCGAATCCTTATTTCTTTATCCGTCAGATCAGGTAAAGAACACATGCCTCGTTCACCGTCACTGGAAGAATACGCGATGTTATAGGTGTTTAAGTCAATACCAATCGCTTTACCATCATCTACCTGCTCAGGTAGATTCACTTTATAGAGTACGGACATCTTCCAGTATCGACCCTCTTTTTTCACCGTCACTTCAATGGGTTCAGCGTCTGGATAAGGATTGCCCCCTTTTCTACGCATCTTCATCCATCCTACCTTTTGAATGTAGATATTGTCGTCTACAATCGTAAAAGATCCTTTCGGTGCTGTGAACGATTTATGCTTGTACTTATTATGAAACGTAGGGTGATCACGTAATCCTTTGAAGAACGCTTGCCATGCCTCTGCCTGTCCTTTCAACGTGTAACGAACAATCGCAGATGAGTACTTAGATAACCAACCCGTTTCTTTACGCAAAGACGGGTAACGCTTGATTAAGGAGAAGAAAGATGTTGAAGGGTTTTCAGTCTCCTCATGTTTGAATTCTCTGTTAATCTGTTTTAGGATTATATTCCATACAAACAGACATGCTCCAACCAATCCATGCAATAACATGGCTTTGTATTGGGTGCCCGTTAGTAATCGGTACTCGATTCCACGATAAGCAGTGGAACAGGATGGGGATAGATGGTTAGAAGCCTTTGTAACAGGCATGGTATCAAGGTTGATTGATAGTATGGTAAGCAATAGGGTAGATTCACAGCCTATCCTATTGTGTCTGTTATTATACTCTCCCAAATAGAAGGGTTCCATCTTTTGTTACTTTGCGATATAATTCCCATCGTAATCAACAACAATGATACACCATCAGCAAAATCATTTTCTATATTACATGAAATCATTCATTTACTACTTGGCCAAACTGGACTGAGTGATTTTCAGCATTCAACCCCTATAGAAAAATTTTGCAATCAAGTGGCTGGAGAATGGTTATTACCATCAGATGTGATTGAAGAAAAGCGAATGGTTTCTGGAGAAGAGGGCATTGATGAAGTAAAGCAGATCATTTCAAGTGTTTGTCAGCAATTCAACTTGAGTTACACGATGGTTACAACAAGATTTTATCATCAACGACTCATCTCTCAGGAGGTTTTTGAAGAACTGGAAGCATACTACACCAACAAGTGGAAGGAGTCCAGACAGCACAAGAAAAAATCAGTGAAAAATACCAATCAACGAGGGGGCCAAGCTTTTATCAGATTCAGAGAAGCCAACTAGGAGATGGTGTAGTTAATTTTGTGAAGCGAATGGTTGACTCAGGTGATCTGACTGAATCAAAGGCCGCTGTCATATTGTTCTCAGATCCAGGCAAAGTGTATGATTTGCTTCATTCTCCTAATAGACTCAAGCAATACTCCGATGCTTTACCTCCTTGATGCGAACACATTAATCAATGCCCATGACACGTATTACGGCATGGATTGTGTTCCTGAATTTTGGTCATGTTTGGAGTTTCATGCGAGAAAGAATATCTGTAGAATTCCACCGATGATTTATCACGAAATCAACCCGAAGTCTAAGGAATTTAGGCAGTGGCTGGATCGCAACAAGGAAGTTTTCACTTTAAAAGAAGTTGAGAATAGTGCTTTGATCAGAAGTGTGATCACTCAGGGGTATGGAAATGAAATTACAGATGTTCAATGAAAACGCATAGGAGCGGCCCCCTTTCTGATTGCATCAGCATTGGAAGATTCTCAGGGGCGTTGTGTCGTGACTAACGAAGTATCAAAATTATCGCAAAGAGTGTCAAACGAAAGATTCTCGATATTTGCGATCAATTAAATGTTAAATGGATCAGTATGGTTGATTTCATCAAAATAGTTGGCATTAAGACTCGTTGGAAAAGTGAAATTCCGCAATCAGATTTAGAAAAATACTCAGGACATCATCAGTCACAGCTATTTGATGCGTAGTATAAAACTTATTAACCAACTAAAAATGGGGCTCATGTGCTTCATGGAATAGTTATGCTCATACTGAGAGAATAAACAGTCTTAAAAAAGAGGCTTTTGCAAAACCTCAGCGTTTCAGCAGAAATATTGCCCTGGAGCACCCTTGGCGCATTTTTTAGAATTGGCAGGTAGGTTTTGCAAACGGCTCAAAATATTCTCTATTGCAGTTCAATATAACGGTAAATTAACTGTCATTGAGGAGTCTGAGTCTATTTTCCAGTCACATTATAGGAGCCGATATATCAGGGAAACTCGTAGAATTACGCTTCAAGATACGTTGAAGAGTATCACTCCCGAAATGGTTTTAATCATTGAACTGATTGGTCAAGTAGAGAATTTTATGAATGCAGTCCGCAATATTGAGGGACTTGAATGGTTCGGAGAATATGAAGTAGAACATGTAGAGCATGACGACTGGTTTCAAGATTCAAGTCATTCTGAAAAAAAAGGTCGGATCTTTTTGACAATGACAAATCAGAAAGATTTAAATCAAATTGAAAACCTATTTGAAAAATGGTGTAAAAATGAAAAAGAAAAATTCCCATTCAGATTAGCACCTCTCAAAGAAACCTTCCCATTCTATTATATCTTACATAAAATAAGACCATGGGGGATGTTGTGGACAGGATCCAAGATACTGGTTTGTTAGAGGATTGGATAGAGAGAATCAAGGATGGACAAGAAACAGTTCCATTTGAGGTTGAATTATAGTATAGCAATAATTCAATTTGATGACTGGAATGAGAGAGTTCAAAAGGTTAAACAGATCATTGAGGTGCTCAATAGACAAGCAGTGAACGATTGTCACATTGCCCCTTAGATCTCTCTGATCAGTGAGTTAGGGTATTTGGAATCATTTTATAGTACATTTTGGTAAATGCAACACAAAGTCATATACTGGGTTCATGTACTCCCAACAACTATACAGGTTTATACATGATGATAGAATGTGGAAAATCCGAATGTCCTTTCTCATTGTCATAGAGAAAGATACTATCGGCTATCATGCCTATGTTCCTGCTTTAAAGGGTATTCATGTGGGGGGAGATACGGAGGAAGAAGCTTCTAAAAATGCAGAAGATGCAATTGCCCTGTATATGGATTCTATTATAGAACTGGGAGATCCTTTGCCAACCGGGTATGGCGTGGTCACTGAACCTGTGGAAACGACTCCTGTACGTACTCTCCATGTCCAGATACCTCTGATTGAATGGGATTCAACAAGGCAATTCGTAGCCAAATAAAAATCTTACTGCCGAAGATCTAATTCGTGCTCTCAGAAAAGATGGATGGGAACGGGTAAAGAAAACAGGGGCAGTCAAGCATTTTTACAATCCAAATCGGGAAAAGGAGGATAGCCGTTCATTATCATCCTAAAAAGACTTATGGACTTGGCCTTCTTGAATCTCTTATTGAAGCTGTTGGATGGAATGAAAATGATTTGAAACGCCTGAAGATTATAAAGAGGAATTATATTTTGGAAATGCATTAAGAGTAATACTCATTGTGTAGAGAGCAAGCAAGAAAAATCATCCTGTCTGAATTTTTCCGAACTGTTGGATCTGTTCTCGGAAAAGATATTGACAATGAGAGAATATGTTATTGAGAACTACCCCTAATGTTGGATTGGTAGATTTTACGACTGGTCACATACAATTATAGTTTACGGGTTTCAAACTAACTTTTTCCAGACGATATTCTCGTCTAATTCATTACTTTTATTAATCATGCAAGGACAGTCGATACCCAGTTACTCATCCCGTGATTTTTTTCGGAACGCCAGTGTAATGGGGATCCCTTCAAAACCGTAGGCACCTCTCAGTTTGTTTTCTAAATAGCGTGCATATCCAGTTCCGATGCCTTGAGGATGGTTACAGAAAAATGCAAACAGCGGTGGAGAAACTCCAACCTGTGAGACATACTTGATTTGTATGTAACGACCACGCCAACTGGGAGGGTGATGACGGCGAATGATCTGTTGCATTTTCTGATTGAGTTCAGATGTAGGTATTCGTTTTGAAGCGTTATGTGTGATTTCTAAAGCCACATCTAAAACGCGGTGTGCCCGTTTTTGAGTTAGTGCTGATATAAATAGGATTGGTACATAATCAAGAGTCTGCAAACGCTCGTGGATAGCACGCTCCACATCTCTCGCAGTATTCGTTTCCTTTTCGACAAGATCCCACTTATTGACCGCAATAATGAGTCCTTTTTTTAGACTTTCCGCTTCCTTTAATACATGAATATCCTGGGCTTCAAGTCCGACAGTGGCATCTATTATCAACACTGCAATATCGCAGTGATGAATTGCACGTTCGGTGCGTAGGTTTGCATAAAACTCAACATTCTCATGCACTTTGGTACGTTTTCTTAACCCTGCTGTATCAACAAGAATCACATCTTGACCATTATAGGTGAGTTGGGCATCAATGGAATCGCGGGTTGTCCCGCTGATTTCTGTGACAATGGAACGCTCTTGATTTAATAGGGTGTTGGTCAGGTGTGATTTTCCGACATTGGGGCGTCCGATGAGGGCAATACGAACTCCACTTGATTCCTCTTCCTCTTCGTCCACCAGTAATTCTGCGGTCACCGCATCAAGAAAATCACCAGTTCCCATTCCGTTGGTCGCACTGACTGGATAGACTTCTCCAAGTCCTAAACTATACATAGATGACGCATCCCATCTTCGTTGCTGATTGTCTGCTTTATTGGCAACCACTATCACTGGTTTTTCTGTTCTCCGAAGCATCTGAGCCATTTCTTCATCCAGATCCGTTATTCCAGCGGTGACATCCGTAACTAGTAATATGATATCGGCTTCTGTGACTGCAATGTTCACCTGCTCTCGAATGGCACGCTCAAAACGATCTGCACTTCTGGGTACGTATCCGCCTGTATCCACTAACGCGAATTCTCTTCCATTCCATATCACTTGACCATAGATGCGATCCCGAGTAACACCAGGGGCATCATGAACAATCGCCTGACGAGTTTCGGTCAAACGATTGAAGAGTGTAGACTTTCCCACATTCGGACGACCAACGATTGCAACGAGAGTCATAGCCAATCAAGTCCAATCGTTTCAAGGCGTTAGGATTGAGTCGTTTTTAATTCAACTTCAAACACGACTCCACACCGAGTTGCCAAATTTCTGCATTGTTTGATTAGGTTGGTCGGATCAGGATCTACATAAATCTTATAATTTTTATACCTAGGTATTTTCTTAAAGCGTTCAGGATCCTCGGGAGAAAAGTGAGACGGAAGTAAATCTGTAGTGACGGAATCACCAGAAAGTTTGTGGGGATTCCGTAGCGGGGCTTGATCCAGAAGTTCTGCAACTAAATTCATTAAGATTGCTGGATACGTTTTTTCTCGCCTCCATTTTCCACCATTGATTCTCCACTGGTGGGCAGAAGTGATTCCGAGTTTTTGCAAATTTTCAACTTCAACGAGTACACTACATCGGTCCCCCATTTCTTTACAAATCTTAATGATCGTATTTGCGTCATGATTGAGGTTTACTACGAATTGGGTATACCCAGGTATTGGCTTAAAATGTGCACCAGGAGAAATTGGTTGTGTGCCAGATAGAAATAGATCTTTTCCCATTCGCGTTCCTAATAGGATCTGACTATTTTGATCTGGATTGATGGTCAATAGTGCAGAAATTACGCTGAGGAGTGTATTTCGGAAGGTTTTTTCATCAATCCATTGACCATGATTAATTCTCCATCGTGGATTTATCCCCGATTGGGTTCGGGTAATTGAACGCTTAGGTTTTACTTCTTCCCATACCTCTTCCCCATTGATGAAATCTTTGAAAATCTCAATCTCAGCATTCACATTACACCTTTCAGCCATTTGATGGCAAAGAGAAATGATGGCATCTGCCGAAAAATTAAGGTTTACAACATATTCAATGTGGCCTGGAATTTCTTTAAACCTAACCCCAGTTTTTTTCGGCTCTGTTCCCGAACGTAGTAAATCTCGTCTGACTCGATCTCCCACCAGTTGTGCTCCATGATCTTCGGGCATATCCAAGAGTTCGGCAATGAAGTTCAGCAGTAAACCATTAAATTTCTGTTCATTTTTCCAATCATTTGTGCCCATCCGCCATCTCAATACTGCACGAGTTGCATTTTCCCAGGGGAAGAACTTAACCATTAGGTTGGTAAGCTCATCTACCCGCTCATTGATTTCCTTTTCTGTCCAGTCTATATATTTTTCAGCCAAATTACGAGTGATCATTACAGTGCTTTTTTTGTAGAGGTCACACTTTTCAGCATATATCCGATTACTTATTTCAGAGTTGAATTCCTTGCCTACTAAAGTAAGATTAGCTAAACTGCTGCCAAACTCTATCTGAATCTCATCTGCATTATCGCCGAGATATTCCAACCATTCAGGGCTGAGTTTTCGAGGCATAATGTGCTCTAAGGATAAATCGTCAAATCTTGGAGGAGCTTGATTTCCCAGTCTGGAGTTGACTTCCCATAAAATGAATTTGGACGAGTCTGAGGCTTTTCCTCCATATGCCCTCCGCGTCTTGATACCCTCTCGAATTTCTTCCTCGTTAGGTACCGCAATCTTTGTCTTTCTCAGTTTTTTAATTTTATCAATCCAGAATTCAGCATATGACTTGCCATGAAGTATAAATTGGTGATGGGCGAAGTGTACGAATTCAGTGTTGAGCCCAGAGGTAGGCTTACCAGATAACCACATGCGAGTCAACCATATACTCACGGCAGTTAAGACTTTAAGGATTTCTATCTCGTAAGCTCGAGTGTATTCAGGATTTATAGCATCATTAAGTACACGCAAAATAAAAGGACGATAAATATTAAAACCCACACCTCTCAAATACCTTAATTGTTTGTTTATTTCTTTGCTACGATGTTGTCCATTAGTACCTGTGATTTTACCATATAACTCTGCCATATCGCCTAAGATTTCACATAAATCCCCTCTATCTTTGTCGTCCCACCATCGCTTTAAATTGACATAAGTACGCTTTTCACTAACATTTTCGCCAGTCTTCCATCGAAGAAAATCTCTAAGAAACTCATCGATATATTTTGGATCCGAGACAGCATTAAGGCTATTTTCAATTCTTCGCCAATGATCATGATAGACCCTGATTTGTTTTTCTTCGTCCATACCCATCAAGAGCCAATTTTTGACTTTCTCACCCTCAGTCAGGGGAACCCCCGTTGCATTCAAGCTCTCAAAAATTTGTTGTGGATCATCATCCGACTGACAAGCAAAGCTAATTACTTTGAATTTTTGCAACCCTTCTAATAGACAATTAGGACCACGAGAAGCCACTTCAGACCGGAGAAGTTTCCACGCCTCAGTCACTTTGCCATCACCTTTTGGGTTACCTGAAAGGATATGCTGATATTCCTCATCATCATTGTCCTGTAGGGATAGCTTCCGATCAGGAATGCCATGATTTCGTAAGTACATATTTTGAATATCCACAGGATTTGACTCTCCAGAAATTTCTGTTTTTGCTAATTCCTCTGCAATACAACTCAGTAGGATACTGATAGTGGTAAGTCTTTGCTGACCATCAACAACATGAAAGATGTCAGGTGCACCTGGTGCACGGACTTCTGAGTACGTTATGATGGTACCACCAAAGTGGCTGGCATTGGCTTTATTTGTTTTCGAGATGTCCTCCAAATCTCTGACCAGCTGCAAAATCGTTGATTTATCCCAGCTGTATCTTCTTTGCCATCTAGGTACAGAGTATTGTACCTGCTTGTTGAAAAGTTGAAGAAAACTAATTAAAGTTACATTCATAGTGATAGGATGATTTAAAATCCGGTTAAAAATTAAGAGAAGAACCCGGTATAGGTGATGTTGGCAAATACAGTCGTGTCATAGTTTCATCTTCCAAGTCTGATAATGAGTAATGACTTTGGAGAGCCTTGTATCATAGTTCCAACCCTCCCTGAAAGTTTCGAAAATATGAATGAGCTGTGGTTCACTGAGTCCGTACAGGTGAGCAACTACGGCATCCAATTCGTAGATGTGGTCTTCTTTTTCTGCATCTTCCAGAGGACCACATTTAACACCAACTTTATCAGCCCATTCGGCAAAACGATCGTCTGGACACGCTAATCTTCCTGATAACTCAACTACACGATTCCAAAGCGGATTTTCTCGTGGAGGGCGAGGGATGGGAAACGGATTAAATACAAAATAAGTGAGGTGGAGTACTACAAATCTTCGAGCATACCAATCCAGTGGTATAGAAGAAAGAACTCCAAGCAAATAAGCTTCATCTTTTTCATCGCCATTAGGCCAGAGAAGATATGGCCCTGCATCAGTAATGAATACTTTTGGAGGGATAAGACATGTAATTATGGTTTTCCGATCAATTGAATTTGTCACATCTCTGAATGCAATGCGAGCACGGTGGCAAGGTAAGGTTGTGTTATCTATCCGATATTTATTGGAAAATTCACTATGCACACTGCGACGATTTTTGCCTGCTCGCATGCGCTTTTTCTGAAGAAACTCAGTGACTACATCTGGATCTGCCCATGCATAGTAGACCCCAGTATCTGGTGTCCATATGTCAAAAGATGCACCTTTATATACTGGCCAGAATCCATCAGGACATTCTTTACTTACCAGATCCATGAGGTATTTATTATTAGCAGAGTCCAATTCTCTGTCTGGGCGTGCCCTCCATTGCTCTTCAATTTTAAGATCTAGTCGGGGAAATTTACAGAGTTGAGCAAATACTTCAACTGAATGAGGTGATGGCAGAAGGGGGAGTGTGAGAGTGTCGTTCCAGTCTTTTATCTGATTGAGAGTGAAAGTAGCTGGATTTGTATTTGAATTAATACTAAATTCCGTAAGTGAATGATAAGGCCCTTTAAGAGAAATTGATTTTCCAACTGATATTCCGTGTTGTGCACATACAAGAGATATACTATACTGCTGATGTATTCCTTCAAAAATCCATCCTAATCTGTTGATCATTGTGCTAACCTTAACACGTGAGGCTTCACCAAATAGCGTCCTTCTGTAGACGCTAAGTCCTTTTCCTGCGAGAGCACTTCTAGGTACAATGATGCCTATAAACCCTCCATTCGTATGAGAAAGCCTCCAAAAACGCCAAGAAAAAGCTTTATATAAATCTGGATCACCAGTTCCAATTCCAGGGTATGCACCATTGATCAGAGCTTTGCGTAGCTGATGAGTTTTGTGAACTTCGCGATTGTAAAGAATTACCAAATCCGGGCGTGCATTGCGGAGATGTGCTTTTTCAGCCTCTTGTTCACGCTGAGACTTTCCACGCAATCCTGGATAATGTCTTGCCCAAAAAGCATCCTCTTCCACTTTGACATTCTCCCACGGTGGATTACCAAGAATTACATCAAACCCAGCACGATCTCTGAGAAACACTTCTGGAAAGGCAATTGGAAAATGAATCGCAGATAGAGGATCTAACGTATCTCTTGATGCATTCAGTGCCTGATGAACCTTAGGATTACTCACATCAAGTGAATCCGAAAACTCCTCCCATTCGTCAAGAACTTCCGTAATGGATGAATCATCAACGATCGGAGCAGATGTGAGTAAATCGAATAAGGTTTTTGTGCTTTGTAGCGAAACACGAACATCATCCTGTGCAGTACGGGCCTCTTCAATATCTTTGAGTGTGGAATCGTTACTGTTCGCTAAACGCCGAAGCGGTTTCTCCGCTTTGCCAAGCAATTTATGAGGATCAAGATTAAATAAAGGGGCAGAAGTTTTCTGAAACGCATCTCGTATTTCTGCAATCGTTCCCATGCCAACCAAGGCATTTCCTTGGATCAAAGTTCGGTCAAGGAAGGATAAGGGCAGTCCGGGTACAAAGGTATGGATCCACACGGCAAGTCGTGCAAGTTGTACTGCAAGGGGGTTGATGTCCACTCCGTAAATACATCGGCGTGCAATCAGTCGGCGAAGAAGTTGACTGTTTTCAATCGGTTCACTTCCACTGACTTCACTCATCGTTTCCATCGCAATTGAACGCAATTGTGTCAGCTCATTCATGACTCTGGGAAGCTGACGCTTAGAGAAGACATAATCTCCCATCATCTGCTCCATCAAATCAATCGCACTGATGAGAAAATGACCTGACCCCATCGCAATATCTGCAACACGAAAATCAAAAAATGTCTCACCCGCATCCGCATCGTCCATCGCATCCAGACGTTCCAAATGGTCCTTTAAGGCTGGCTTCAAAGCTCCCTCAAGAAGATGGTCTACGATAAACGATTTGGTATAATAGCTCCCCGATGATTTTCTCGCTCCAGAACGATTGTGCAGATAAACCTCTCCAGCTTGAATCACCGCAGTTTCTCCTTCTTTAGCAGGAACGTAAACCTCATTATTTTTATGCTTTTTGAGCACGAGGTCCATTTCTGCCATGGCAAGCCCTGATTCCAGAAGGCCTTCGTAAATGGTACCAAACTCTCGGACTCCCAACGAACGAAAATCGACATTCCCATATCCCTCGGCGGTTCGTGATACAAGCAAATCTCGCAATACGGTCTCAAAGCATTGGTTGGGTAGGGTGATTTTGGACAGTTCAGCTCCAACCTTAGAAATTGCCTCATTATCAGAAAACAATGCACCCCCATATGCAGGTACCCCCCACTCTATGTTTCCTTTGGCTACGGCTTCAAAAAGATCAACGGTTTCCCGCCAGTGCGTAAACCCTTCGGCGATAGGGACATTCTCTATTTCAGCATCGGTGAGTTCTATGGCTTTGATCGTCAAAGAGCGACGGAAATAAGCATCATTATGCTCATAAGGAAGCAGATTGCGATCTTCTGCATAAGCGATAAAGAGGAGTCGGAACAGCACCGTCAGTGCCATTTCGTAGGTCACAGCAAGCTCTTCTACATCGGGATTGGTTATCCCACGAGCTTCGGCAATTCCTTTTGCCAGAACTGGAATTACATGCTCATAAATGCGTTCTCTGAGTCGTTTGGCAAGATCACCAGCATAGCGGGTGGAGTCTTCTAAAAGTTGATGGAGGCTTCCCCCATCTGTCAAAGCTTCGGCAGAGTAAAGTAGCCAGAGATAATGGAGATGATCATCCGAAAGTAGCCAAGGTTGACATTCAATATAGGTTTCTGTGCGACCTCGTCGACCCACTCCAACATTCAGGTCATTCGCATAGAGACGAATTCGGTTGCCTTGAGTAAAGATAATCCACTTCAGACCTTCTTTATCAGCCCTTCGGAACGCGTAGTTCACAGGAGAATCATGATCAAATCGCCCCCCAGTGAACTCAATGGATTCCTGCTCCTGCAACATCACAGCAAGAGCCGTTCTATGATCATTGCTTCTAAGAACACTGGTGAGACTATCCAACCTCTCGACCGAAAAACCAAGTGCTTCCAATAGATCTTTCCCTTGAAGGCCCACCGTCGTTTGTGCCTTACGGTGTGCCTCTTTACGATCGGATCGTAGAGGAACCCCTTTTTCTAATTCATGCAGAGCTAAAAGACCTTCGTTCTTAATGCCGGGAAGAGAAGTGCGAAAGGAAGACAACGTATGAGAAAGAAGACGTAGAGCATCGTGGCGATCAGGTTGATCCAGTAGCTCCTTACATAATCGTTCAACTTGTCCAATATTTAAATCATGATAGATGGGTGGCTCCTCGCCCGAGGCACCGCATAAAGTTGCCTTGCCTGAATGCAGAATCACGAAAATGAGAGGACATGCTCGTCCTCCTTTGCGATCTTTCCACACCTTTCTGATATCCCCGTTACTCAACTTTCTCATGGCATGAGCAACGATGACCTCTAAGGCAAGAGTTCCATTGCCTAAAAATAGCCCCCCTTGTTGGAGTTGATACCCCTCAAGCGGTGACCAACTTCGCGGCCTTAGATCAGACAGAAATGCAGTGTGGTCACTCATGATGATCTATGAATGAACTGTCCTTAGAAGAACGAAAATCACTCTCCCAATGGATAATGTGTACAAAAGTTGTTTTACGAATGATAACGATCAGAAACCAGAAAAATAAGATAGATCACGGTAAGGAAACACGTAAGAAAAGAGAGTATCTCGGAGCGGAGCCTAAATACTCAATTATCAACCAGTCTAACATTTTTCCCTACCAGAAAATCACGTACAAAGCTGCAGTAATTGCAAGGATAGCAAAGGATAGAATAGCAAATAATGGATCGGTCTGAATGATACTTCGACTGATTTTGATGGCTTTTGAACTATCCTTTCCCTTAGCTTCAATCAGTGAAACAATCACAATCAAAGCCACCGAAATCACAAACACCCATCCCATCCGATCCAAAAATGGCATTCCCGGCAAAACCCACTTGATGAGTGCAGATAGCGGAATACTCAGGATTGCAGAAATCAAAGCTGCATTGGGAGTTGATTTTTTCCAAAACAGCCCCAAAACAAAAATTGCAAGAACGCCGGGGCTAACAAACCCAGTGTACTCCTGAATATATTGGAAGACCTGATCAAGGGAAGCCAACTGAGGGGCAAGAATCACTGCAATCGTCATGCTCACCAAGGCTACAATCCTTCCTGTACGCACCAGATCTTGTTGACTTGCATTGGGGCGAATGTAGTTGCGGTACAAGTCCATCGTAAAGATGGTACTGGTACTATTCATCATTGAGGCTAATGATGAGACGATGGCGGCAATCAAGGCCGCGAATGTAAGGCCTTTAAGTCCTGGACTTACATAAGCATTCAGTAGCCATGGGTAGGCTTCATCGGCTGTTCCGATGGGTGCTTCCAGTGCATAAGCCACAATGCCAGGGACAACAACAATTAAGGGTAAGAGGAGCTTCAGAAAGCCAGCAAATGCAACTCCTCGTTGGGCTTCTTTGAGAGACGGAGCAGCCAAGGTTCGTTGAATAATGTACTGATTACAGCCCCAATAGAATAGATTTGCAACCCACATCCCGCCTACAAGAACTCCTATGCCCGGTAGTAACTCCCATGCATCCTGTTGCATTCCACCATCATCGGTATATATCAATTCGCCGGGTTGGAGAATCATATTGAAACGATCGGGAACTTCACTAAGAAGTTTGGAAAAGCCAGCAATCACTCCTTCCCCACCGCTGTATGCGTTCAATGCAAGAACTGTGGTTAATAAGCCTCCACCGATGAGAAAACATACTTGAACAACATCGGTCCATGCGACTGCTTTTAAACCTCCATAAACACTGTACACTGTAGCAAAAATAGCTAACGCAAGAACGCCTTGCCATAACGCTATTCCCATGATTCCCTTTAAAGCAAGAGCACCAAGGTAGACAACAGATGTGAGGTTTACAAATACGTAGACGAGTAACCAAAAAACGGCTAAAAGAGTTCGGACTCGTCCATCATATCGAGTCTCAAGAAACTGAGGCATCGTATAGATGCCTTTCTTCAAGTAGATGGGAATGAAGAGCCATGCAACCAGAAGCAATGTAATGGCAGCCATCCACTCATAGGTGGCAATCGCCAGCCCCAGTCGGAAACCAGAGCCAGACATTCCAATGAACTGCTCTGCCGAAATGTTAGAGGCGATCAGAGAGGCACCGATCGCCCACCAAGGCAATGATTTACTCGCAAGAAAATAATCTTCGGCATCTCTAACTTGCCCTTTTTTTCCGCGGGATACCCACAGTCCCAAAGTCACAATTAGAAGGCAGTAGCCCCCGAAGACAACATAATCAATTAGAGCTAACTGCATGTAATCAATGTTTGATTTTCAAAGTAGATCTCCTAATTTAGGACAAATTGCGTTCATAAGATACGTTTAAGAAAATGAAGATTAAGAAAACGGTCAAGATTGAGTAAATGTACACCAATCGTTCCAACATCATTAACCATCCCTACTATTCTAGATCCTGCCACTTTTCTGGTCTTTCTTATCACACCTGATTTATCGTCTTTTTTGGGGCGGAATCAATTCTTGTTTCGACTTGGCAGGTAGATCATTTCGATCTCCATGACTCTCTTTAGATGTATTATTGCCTTTAACATATGCATCCACGAGCCAAGTGTGGAAAGATGGAAGAGGAACACAGTATCCATCTTCCCCTTTCACCGCAATCACCCCCTTCTCCAACAACCGGTCAAAAAGATTTTTGCCTCTGCTTCTCCATAAATTTTTGAAAGGAATGATAGAATATCTAAACGATCAAAAGCAACGCCTGCGGGGTATTCAGAAATGGCTTCGGCTACATGTTTCACCTCGTCAACATAAAAACTTTTAACACGTTGCCTGTAGTATTGGATTCGCCCCTTCATTCCTTTCTCCATGACTTCCATCAACCCCTTGGAGGTCATGATTCCACCGTTTTCTTTCAGATATTCGCTGGCTCGTATCGCATACGAATGTACGTGTCGCGGCCACCGATATGTCTCTTCTTCAATCGCATCAATCCATTCGGTTGGGTCCCCCTTTGCCATTCCATCTTTGACAATCCAATCGTGAATGACCGCACGAGCAGACTTTTCACTCAACTCACCCAGTTCAATGGTGTTACCTTCACCAAACCTTGATATATCCAATGCTTCTAAAGCTGGTAGTGTTGTTCCGAGTCCAGCGGTAAGTAGGACAATGGGTCGTCCGATCTTTCCATTATGGATTAGTTCAAGCAATTCCAGCATATCTGATTCATAATCAGGTGGGGGAACATTCTCATTACCCAGAGCCTGGGCTTCATCAAGGAGTAACAGAAGAGGCTTGCCTTGATCCGTCAGCACACTCTTAACAGCTCGTCGATTACGAGTACGCTTTCGCATCCATGTATAGATCCCTTTAAGCCCAACCTGATGGACACTTTCAGATCCCGAGTATTTATGATCATGTCCTAGTGAGTTGAGCATTTTTTCAGGATCCCAAAGGGCCCCAACTCCTATATAAACGCTATCCCAATCCTCATCAATAGCAATTTTTTTGCACTCATCAAGTAGGGCTGACTTCCCTGAGCCAGGTGCACCGTATATAAGGTAAATCGTACCCTTTCCGGATGCTTGGACGTATGACAGGATTTTCCGAAAATCTGTCAAAATATCTAAGCGCCCATGAAAATAGGGGGTCGCCCCTCGATCAATCGCTCCAGATCTAAACTCTATGTTCCCCTTCTTTGCCATGAAATTGACTTTTGACATGTGCAACAATTACAATATCAACCCTCCATATTCTATATGGTTTCACGTCGTGTGAACCTCCAAAACTAGTCACCATTCGGTCATGCAAAAGCATGGTAAATCGCAGTGTACAATGTATGATGTATGCAAGACTTCAAAATTTGGAAATTAGATGCTTAATTGTATCTCAGAACAAATATGTCTAATGGTTCATCATCTTGAGATTTCAGCACTAAAGTTGGACTCTTTGTTCATCAAATTGTTACTATCATCGTACCTTTCCCAATACCCTATTCTATCATCAACTATCTCCGGGGGTCCTAATCCGGTCAACAAGTGCATGGATAGATGATGGGGGTGGCGGAGTGAATCGGGATACCGTAATCGCTACAATAAAATTCAGTACCATACCTACCGTACCAATACCCTCAGGAGAAATTCCCCAAAGCCAATTCTCCGAACTGTTCAGTTCAGGACTGATGAACTTGAAAAACACAATATAGCTCGCCGTAAACACGATACCCGTAATCATTCCACTGATCGCTCCATGTTTATTCATCCATTTAGTGAAAATCCCAAGAATGATCACGGGGAAAAACGATGCTGCCGCCAATCCAAAAGCAAATGCCACCACTTGGGCTACAAATCCGGGTGGATCAATGCCAAAATATCCAGCAATTACGACGGCAACTCCTGCGGTGATCCGAGCCGTCAATAACTCCCGCTTCTCAGAAATCTCTGGCATAAATCCTTTCTTGAGCAAATCTCTTGCCACGGCAGTGGAAATCACAAGCAGTAGCCCCGCTGCCGTTGACAATGCAGCTGCAAGCCCGCCTGCCGCGACTAATCCAATCACCCATCCGGGGAGATTCGCGATTTCTGGGTTTGCCAGTACCATGATATCCTGATCAATAGTCAGTTCATTTTCAATCTCTGAAGCTGATCCTACATACTGTATGGAACCATCGCTATTTTTATCTTCAAATGTGATCAACCCCGTCCGCTCCCAGTTTTTGAACCATCCAGGAACTTCTGTATATGGACGATCCGCGATCGTTGTTAGAAGATTCGTTCGGGCAAAGGCGGCAACTGCCGGAGCACTGGTGTAGAGAAGTGCAATAAATACTAAAGCCCATCCAGCACTCGTACGGGCATCTCTCATTCGGGGCACGGTGTAAAATCTAACAATGACATGTGGAAGTCCTGCCGTTCCAACCATTAAAGCAGCAGTGATCGCAAACACATCCATCATGCTCTTCTGCCCATCGGTATAAGCTGCAAACCCTAAGTCCGTGCTCAGACCATCCAGCTTGTCTAGTAAAAATGTACCAGAACCATCTACCAATGTACTTCCAAATCCAACTTGTGGGATCACATTCCCCGTCATCAATAAGGAAATGAAGATCGCAGGAACTAAGTAGGCAAAAATCAGAACACAGTATTGGGCAACTTGTGTGTAGGTGATTCCACGCATCCCACCAAGGACAGCATAAAAAAACACGATCCCCATTCCAATCAGGACACCGGGCACGATGTCTATTTCCAGAAAACGAGAAAATACAATACCAACCCCTCGCATCTGCCCTGCCACATACGTAAACGAAACAAAGATTGCACAGAGCACCGCCACAAAACGAGCTGTCTGAGAATAGTATCGGTCACCCACAAAGTCAGGAACGGTAAATTTTCCAAACTTTCGCAAATAGGGGGCGAGTAGGAGGGCTAATAGTACATAGCCGCCCGTCCATCCTAAGAGATAGACACTCCCGTCGCGACCCATAAAGGCGATCAACCCGGCCATAGAAATAAACGATGCAGCACTCATCCAGTCTGCAGCGGTAGCCATCCCATTTAATACTGGATGAACTCGTCCTCCAGCCACATAAAATTCTTTGGTAGAGCCAGCTCGAGATAAGATTGCAACGCCTATATAGAGTGCAAAAGAGAGACCGACCAAGACAAATGTCCACGCTTGTACACTCATGATTTATTGGATGCAGATTTTTGGTCAAGACGATTCATCAGAAGTACATACAAGAAAATGATGACGACAAACACAAAGATTGCACCCTGTTGTGCAAACCAGAATCCCAACTTAAAACCAAATAAACGTATGTGATCCAAAGAATCAACAAACAAAACACTGGCACCAAATGATACCAGAAACCAAACTCCAAGAAGGAGTCCTACATATCGCAGGTTCATCCTCCAATACTGATCGTGAGACATCTATTCAAAGTTAATTGGTCTATAAGATAGTAACCAAATAGATTTTCTATATCATTTGGAACGGAGAGAACATGAATAATGCAATGAAATGGTTTATTCTATGCAAAGCTCATTGTGGGTTTCAATGGTCTCATAGAGTTGTACCGAACCAATGGGTAACTCACATTGGATCATTCAGGGACAAATTCTTGCTGATAGTGTAAGGTGGAAGATCTGAAATTACAAGCATATTTCAATCAACGACAGAAGAAAGAACTTCAAGATCCGTGTCCGTTCGTTGTTTGTAAAGTAGGTCTGCCTTGAATTCGTCAGCCATTACAATTATCTTGGTAGTATTTGGGTGTCTGCTTGCGATCACATCAACATTACATTCGCACACAAAACCATAACGCAAAATCGGTAGGGATTTTGTTCTACGGTATTGAGATACTTACTGAATTCCAATTGAACCCGTAGATCCAATGAGATAATACAATACTGTCAAGGCGTTTGCAAAACCTCTGCGTTTTAGAAAAAATAATGCACTGAAGCACTTATGATGCGTATTTGGGAGTTGATCCTGAGGTTTTGCAAAAGGCTATGTCATTCATGGTTAGATTGATTCTTTTTGAATCAAAAAGGTGAAATTTCTACATTACGACAAAATCCTCACCATCCAATACGAAGCCAATCGCATGTAGCGATAATCTGATGTTCATGAATAGTCCGCTCTTGGAACACTTTGTCCATCTCCTTGTTCCACCCGTATGTTTGTATGTTGTTTGCCATGATATTGTTTTTCTATTTGATGATGTAATTGACTCCATTGATTGTTTGTAGTGCTTGGAAATTCCTGAAGTTTAACGTTTTTTAGTCATTCAGATTTACTTTAGATGCAACACTTTACAGTACGGTTTACTTCTATTTCGTCGGTCTTTTTGACGTATCTCTGCTTTGTTTTTGTGATGATTGAGAGCCATGGTATGGAAAACAGTAATGTGATGGACTTGACATCCATAAACCATGACAGTAAGTTGCTACCCCCCATTTTGTCAACTCCGAAATTCCAAGATGAAGCCAATCCAAAATCCCATTTGCCTCTATCGTCAGAACAGGATGAATCTTATAGACTTGAAACAGAATTTTCTAATGAATCTGATGTACAATGCAAAATTAGCCTTCTACAAGGAGGTATTAATGGTGAGCATTTCGATCCTTCAACTCAAACTATTGAAGAAGGATCTATCTTCTACTATATAATTAGCGTTTCTGAAGAACCAGAAAGCGATCTGATTGTCAATTTGTCT
>JAPOUL010000143.1 GCA_026708685.1 Bacteroidota bacterium | reverse complement strand
TACTCTATCTTGGACCGCCCACAGTGGATCGCCTTCAAAAATGGGATAAAATGCAGCGCAATGTGGTCACTGACGATCATGAGGACTTTGTATTCACTGGCATTCGTCGTGGTGGTTCCATTCAGACGAAGCCCTTAACTCGCCAGTCCGTACGGCGTATGATTGTCCGCCATGCCTTGCAATATTTGCCTGAACTCTTTCATAAAGACCAAGACGGTCGGATGAAAGGGGGAGCTTCCTCTCATAGCTTCCGTATCGGTTCGGCACAGTCTCTTGCACGACGAGGTGCTACACTTCCACAGTTACAGACGGCGGGCCGATGGAAATCGCCTTCCATGCCAGCATCCTACTGTCGCAATGAAGAGGCAGGTACAGGTGCAATGGCCCGACTCCGTTATGGTCGAGAGTGACAAATCTTCCATCTGGGGTGATCCATGAGTACGGTCCACGATGAAATCAACCTAGCCCAGTGGTTGATCCATATCCTTGAACGGATGATATAGCCTCATATGACGGTACATGTAGATTCGTGATTCAAAGTCTCAAGCCTTACCCTGAATGATCCAATGCACTGTCATACTCCTGATGAGTTTCGTGCATATTCACCGGTTCCAGCCAACGAATCGGGCATATATCCATTGCGTAATCTATGCAAGCCCTTAAGAACCAACAGTACTGACTGTTCGCGGAAGGGAGTTGTTGCAAGAAACTCGTTTTCCTCCAGTGACAATCTATTATTCAAATCATGTCCGGTCCACTACAAACATTCCTCACGCCCTACCCAATCATTTCGGGATCTTCCCCAAGGCTTGATAAGGCCCAGAACCTCTGCAACATCTCGGGTAGATCCCCCAAATCTTCCTTGAAAACATCTCCAACATGCTACGTACAATCATATCCACTTGTACTCATCAATCATCAGATCATTTCTCAGAATGTTTATCATTCAGTGGTGCTTTCATTTCCAAAAATTGATCTTTTAGGTTTTTTTGATATATTCCTATATCAACAATGACACGATCAACTTCAAAATCTGGGCGTTTTGCAGGAACAGTCCCGGTTCCGGCAGATAAATCCATCGCTCACCGAGCTGCTCTCTTTGCATCATTAGCAGATGGTATATCAACCCTTCACAATTTCCCTTCAAGTGCAGACCCACAAAGTACACTATCCTGCTTACGCCACTTAGGAGTTCCAATTGAAACATCTTCAGATCAAACGGTGATCATTGAAGGGGTGGGCAGGTCTGGATACACCAAACCAAAATCTCCACTTGACTGTGGAAATTCCGGGACCACCATGCGCCTGCTTTCTGGGATGATGATCGCCCAACCCTTTGATTGTCAACTCATTGGAGACGCGTCTCTCAGTGCTCGCCCCATGGGGCGGATCGCCGAACCATTGATGAACATGGGAGGCAACATCTCTCTCACCAATGGTCACGCTCCCATTCAAATTCTTCGGTCTGATCAAATCAGAAGTATTGATTACACTCTCCCCGTTGCATCTGCTCAGGTAAAGTCGTGTGTACTCCTCGCTGGCTTATGCGCACAGGGACGCACCGTTGTGCGGGAATCCACTCCATCCAGAGATCATACCGAGCGAATGCTGGCTTTACCCATATCTCGCCATGATAGGGAGATCCTTATTCATTCCGATGCATCTCTTCCCATTCCTTACGGGGCATTTACACTCCCAGGCGATTTTTCCGCAGCTGCATTCATTCTGGTTGCATCCTCACTTGTGGGAACAGGCCCCGTTAATCTACATGGAGTCGGACTAAATCCGAGCCGAACAGGTTTACTCCATGTTTTGAATGAAATGGGGGCGAACATCAAGATTCAAGAAAGTCCATCCCCTGCCACTGAGCCCTATGGAAATCTAACCGTACACCGTGCACCGCTAAAAGGGGTGACGATTCAAGGTTCACACATTCCGAATGTCATTGACGAGATCCCGATCATTGCTGTTGCTGGTGCGCTGGCTCAAGGAACCACTATCGTTCGGGATGCCAAGGAGTTGCGCTACAAAGAGTGCGACCGAATTCATGTCATGGTACAAAACCTCCGCAAGCTTGGAGCAGACATTGAAGAATTCGACGACGGTTTTGTAATTCGGGGCGGGGCTCCACTGAAAGGCTGTCCGGTTTCCAGTTATGATGATCACCGTATCGCCATGGCCATGGCAGTAGCGGGGCTAGCGGCCGATGGCACCACCACCATACAGAATCCTGATGCTGCTTCGGTTTCTTTTCCAGAATTTTGGGATACGTTGGAGGCCCTTCAGCAATGACACATTCCCTCTCATGACCAGTGGGATCTCATGGCTGATCGTTTGATCAACTGCCGGGAATCCACAAATGTATAGACAAATTTACACACCCATTTGTATCAAAGGTGACTCCTTCCATTCGCAGGAGCCTCTCCATCAGCTCTGGATCTCCGAAGTTTCTTGCTCCCGTCAGTGCACCATAACGATTGACAACCCGATGACATGGCAAATGAGTGCCTTTTGCAGCTTTCAGTGCCCATCCCACGGTACGAGCAGCACTACGACTGCCCAGAAATTCAGCAATATGCCCGTAGGTTGTCACTTTGGAAACAGGAATCTGGGCAACCGTATCCCAAACATTCTCGAAAAAATCACCTCTGTTCATCTTCCAAAAAGATCGTGAGATCGCGAGAGATTTCATTACCAGAAGTTTGATCTTCAACGGTCACTGTAATCACCAACTCCCCTGTCTTCTCTCCCAGCTCCAAATAGATTTCCTCTTGAACGATGCGACTCTCACCTTCAAATTCAAAACTGGTGGACGAACTTCGCCCACGCGTACGGGCCACATCATAGGTGATCCTGTAGGAAGTCACATCTCCAATCCCATATGTTAGGTGGTAAATTTCAAATGCTAAACCGAAGTTCATCCCCCTCTGAATCCATCCATGAGGCCAAGGCTCTACTTGACTGCCACCCTTCGAAACAATCGGTTTGAGATCACTCATTCCCAGCGTGATACCAGTGGCATCAAGGGCGGAGAGTGAGTCAATTCTCATGGATGTTACCTTCAAGCGATCTCCGATTCCATCAGCAGTATATGCATACTGATCCCATTGAAGAGCCAAATGAAAGAAGCCGACAGTTTCATCCATCTCTATGGTCTGTACTGGAATGGAAATACTTGTTAATCTATTCGGATTTTGTACCCTGATGGCTTCAATCGTACTTCGCGTCGTTTCATAATCTGATGTCTGCTCTGCAACATAGGCTTGAACCAGATACTCTTCGTCTGAATGTTGAGCCTGCATTGGGAATGCATAGGGATCAGGATGCCAATAAATTTCAACGGTGGTGGTTCCATCGGGCTTCAGAAAACGTGCGTGACGCATCCCGACTGACAAGGAGGGATAAACACCCAATACATCTGATGTGGCCGTAGGGATTTGAGTACTCAGTAGATAGGATGCAAGACGATCTTCGGTTTTTGAATCAAGGATGATCCCCTGTGCATAGATATTTGGCGGACGACTGAAATCTTGTTCTAAATCGTCAGCCGGCCTTTCCCCCTGCAAACCGATTGCTCCAGTAATGATCTTTGCATTCTCCAACGGGTCACGATTGCGTAAACGACCTGTATCATTGTGAAGCATCCACCACTGATCCACATTATTGAATCGGGCCCCAAAATTAGGATGCTCAATGGCTAACTGCTCATAGACAGAGCGCATTACCGCAAGCACCATCTTTGATTTGACCTGCCCTCTTCCCCCTTGGCCAAGCCCCGATCGGAGAACCGATGGGAGTAAATCGGAGGTATCTCCCAAGCGATAACGATTTCTCTCTTCAACAAATATGAAATATGCATCACGATCAATATTGAAGTATCTCCAGAATTCATTGCGAGGAAAATCAGTAGGACTCACGGCAACACCTGGTTGAAAAACGACATCAATCAGCCTTGGATCATCAAAGGTAACCCTGGTCTTCCTTTCTGGTTCGCCATACCGTACATAAATTTCTCCCCGCTCGTCATATCCTGTGTCACATGATGTGCAACCAAAGTGATCCAACGCATACTCAACCCGACGGACATGCTCAATCATGCGTTCATTGACATCGGAAGCAGGAAGTGGATCCTGACTTCTCCACCAGCTCAGGATGGCTTGACGAGCATTGGAATTGGTTAGGACGGAATTGGAGTGCGTCACCTGATCAAGCGTTGTTTCAGGCAACAGAGGGAGTAATCGTTGAAGTTCAAGCCTCAGAAGAGATGGATCAGCTTCCTTCGTAAATAGGGATTCATACTGAATTAAAGATTCAGTGATTTGCCTAAGCTCGATAGATTGAGCTAAGAGGCTTGATCCAAAAAGACATGAAACGAGACACGTCACGAAATAAATTCTATGATACTGTGGATGGATCATCTCTATGATTCAATCATCCCCCCCTGACAGTTGCACAGCTTTGAGATTGACCGTTTCAAAGGTAGATGTTTCCTCGCGGATCCGAATCAACTGTCGTATCGGAACATTGGAAAATCTGTCAACCGTTCTCGATCGATTGGGCCATTCCACCATCAATTCGTCAATGGAGTCTGATTCTCCAAGTCCAATTTCCAGACGCAATGGTGAGGAGCCAAAACTTCCTTGACTCCCCACTACTCGATAAATGGTCCGTGTATCGGTCATCACCGTGACTTTTGCACCAATTGCGTCTCGATTCGAAGTTGCTCCCTCCAGAGAAAGAATGACCCACGCATGACCATGTCCGGGATTCTCAAAAAGAGTATTTGAGGCAAGATCTCCTTCAAATGCCCCTCCCATGACTTGATAGATATCCTGATCGCCATCATGGTCAAGATCTCCAAACGCCACGCCATGCCCCTTCTGTAAATGTCCAAACCCACCAGAAGTTGTCACCTCTTCAAAACGGTGTCCCTCTACATTTCGAAACATCCGATTTGGCATGATTGCACGTAGATTCGGATCTCCTGTTCCCACATAGAAATCAAGCCAGCCATCACCATCCAAATCACCAATATTGGAACCCATCGTATACATCACCTTGTTGAGTTGAGTCTGTTGAGTCACATCCTCAAAAGTGCCTGTTCCAAGATTACGATAAAGTCGAGGATATTCTGCATTGTGTGCATGTCCAAGATACTCTGATGCGATATCTCCAGCGGTAGCACGCCAACCCGACACAAATAGATCCTGTAAACCATCTTGATCAAAATCCCAGAACCATGCAGGAAAACTTTCCAGTGGTTCCTGTATCCCGGCCTCTGCACTCACGTCGGTAAAGGTGTGCCCCATCTCATTGCGCAACAGCAAATTCGTTTCAAGATAACGACTAATAAATACATCTGGCCATCCATCATCGTTATAGTCCCCCCATGTGACGGCTTTCATATATCCTATACGATCCAGCTCATAATCAGATGCAGATTCCAGAAATGTTCCGTCTCCCTGATTGACAAACAACTCGCATTTATGGATCCCAGCCATAGGATTTGATTCGTTCCCCACGAAAAGATCCAGATCACCATCAAGATCAAAATCATTCCATGCGGCAGTCTGTGTGGGACGTCGAGAATACACCCCCGCTTCTCTGGTCACATCTTCAAACCGTCCATGACCATTGTTACGCAAAAGCGAATTTGGATGGCCTTCACTGAGCCAGGCACCACGCAAGACAAAAATATCCTGATCACCGTCATTATCGTAGTCTGCATGGATCAAATTCAGCCCTCCCATTAAACCCGTCAGCCCAGCAGCATCAGTACGTTCTTTCAACCTGCCACGACCGTCATTTTCAAAATATCGGAGCTGATCACGCAAACCCCATGAAGACACCATGAGATCCAACCAGCCGTCACCCGATAAGTCTTCTAGGACCACTCCTCCAGATAAGCCCATGACATTAATGCCCAACTGAGGTGCAACATCATCAAATTTTTGAATGGAAGAGGAGGTCTGGAGTGATTGCATGGGAATCAGCCATTGAGCATCAACTCCATCGGGATGACTCCCAAGCGTCATATGGGCCAAATTCAGCAGCCATATGGAATTCAGATCAGTGGAGTCCATTTTCAGGATCTGCTCGTACCAGTGGATCGCCATTTCAGATCCATGCCGTAGACTATGGACTCCTTCAGCGGTTATTGGAAACAGGCATCGGGCCACAGCATGATTGAGCAAGCAGTTCTGTTGCTCTCCAATCCGCAAATAGCTCAACGCCAAGTGATCCATGACGGCCAATCGCCATGAGGAATCAAAGAAATCTGGATTGGAATCAATGGTTTCAAGAATTCCCTCAAAAATCTCAACGGCTTCTTCACTTTCTCCCGCATGTAGCAGTTCGGTCGCAAGCGTTGCTTCATACTGAATCCTTTCAAGAGTATCCTGCGGGAGAGTGAAAGATCTGAGTTCAGCGGCTCGTGCTTGATTCGCATGAGCGTTCCTGCGGGGATCTTGATCGGTTTCGGCGGCGATCATTTCCAATTCTGCTACCATCTCAAGAGTCCCCTCTGAAACAGAGGATGAACAAGCTGCAAAGATCCATAAAAGCAGTACGAAAAATCGGCTCATTGAACTATCTCTTTAGAACCAGTCGTGTCGTTTTCTGATCCAGTCGGATCAAATCTGGCTTCTGCCCAGGCCAAGTCACCTCAACTGCACTCAGAGAGTTACCTCGCATTCCCATCGTCGCGGAAAGGGCATGTTGAGACCAGTAGCCTGACCCTGCAGTCACAATACGAGCAGGACCATAGTGTCCACTGGAGTCAACCACTCGCAGGATGGTCCCAATCGCCAGACTGGGGCGATCAAATTCAATGACGATACCTTTTCGTTTCAATGTCGTCCTATAGATCAATGTTGAACCACTCTGCTGTGCAAATGCAATGTCCTCTTGGCCATCTCCATCAAAATCTGCAACAGATACAGCACGGCCTTCTCCATAGACCTTAAAACCAGACTGAAGCATGGGTGCGAATGATCCATCGCCCTGGCCAAGAAGAAGCAGTCCACGACCGGCATCCTGTCTGGGCGTTGACAGAGGATAGGCAAACCAATTTTGTGATAAAACAAGATCTTCGTGTCCATCCATATTCGCATCCATCACCACTGGACTTATCGCGGCTGAGAATTGAGCATTTTGATGCAATGGTTTCCATTCAAAATGATCTCCTCGGTTGAGAAAAACACTTGATGAATAGGTATTGGTTTCGACAGATGGGGTAGCATCTTCTCTGAACGGAATGATCTCATCCATGGATGCAGTGCTAAACGCACTATGAGAGTTGAGCTGGATGCCAGCCAATGGCAGGATCTGGACTAGTTCAATCAGTGAACGGGAAGGGCGATAAACCATCCTGTCTGGATCAAGAAAGGACTCCAGTACATCCATTTGACCGTTCGCATTTAGATCTCCATAATACAAGCGTACCATCGTATCCGATCGATAGCGATGATTCCAACCTGCATTGGTCGCTACAATATCCAGTGAGCCATCTCCATCAAAATCACCCAGAGACACCCCTCGCCACCAACCTGTCCAAGAGGATAGACCCAGGGATACGGTATACTCCTTGAATCCATCAGGCGATCCCTTGAAGATCTGAATGGGTCCCCATTCTGTTGCAAGAATTAAATCTGGATATCCGTCATCATCAAGATTTCCAAACACACTACCACTGACGAGTCCTAATTGCTGAAACGGTTCGCTCAAGGATTCGTTATACTGATAATTTCCCTGATCATTAAGAAAAATTCGACTATCGGTAGCCAGAGGATAAGCACCGAAAAGATAATGACCTCCTACAAAAAGATCAAGATCCCCATCCAGATCTATATCTGCAAGAGACATAGAGCTTGGGGTGGAGGCTCCAAATGAACGTTTCTTGTGTTGTACGACTTGGCTTTCAGAATTGATATCGTAGATATGAATCCATGCGGTATCGGACAATTGCTCATCATAGGACTCTGCGACAAAAATGCGTGTTAGATCCGGTTCCACCGGTAGCACAACAATTGCAGACGCATCCCCCTGTAACGGATCTAGGATAGGCACTCCATCTAAACGAAGTCTATGAGACCGTCCTCCCCCCTGAAGTAGTTCATATCGTCCATCTCGATTGACATCAACAGCAGCTAGGGCTGGCCCCCGTCGGCTTAATCGCCATGGAAGCAGAGGTTGAACTTCAAAGTCATCAAAGTCCCTTTCTATCACAGGGGGCAGTTCCTGAAAGAGCTCATACATGGGGGGCAATGCAGATGGCCTATGTGGAGGTTGTGAATCTCCCGCTCCATTTTCCTGGATGATGTACATTCGGTTTGCCCTGTCAACCTGCACCAATGAACGGTGTCCTCCAGGCCATGTGACGACGATCTGGCAGTGTGGGTTTTTGATTGCAAATACTGCCATCATTTGATTGGATGATAGATAACTCCCGCCTGCTGAAATCTGCCTGGTTTGCGTAGGCATATCTGGACATTGCACTTGAATCATGGATCCAACTCCAGAAGTATTGGGCGACTCCCCCTCCAATTGAACGGCCAAGCGATCTGCATCACCAGAATTATTGTATACACCTGGGGGAGCATTCAATCGGTTGGTGACAACATCAAGATCCCCATCTCCATCCAAGTCTCCAAATGCCATTCCATGGGCTACATCTGCAGATGGTCCAAAGCCCCAGCCGTCAGGCATATCCTCAAAAGTCAAATCTTTACGATTACGAAATGCAACATTAGAAAGAGCAAGTGGCGGAAAATCCACAAGAAGACTTCTGGCTACCTTCCACGAGGGTGCGCTTGCCATACGGTGCTGCTCCATCATTTGGGCATCCAGATCCTGTACATCAAACACATGCCCCGTGGTAATGAGGATATCTTCCCATCCATCCAGATCGATATCCAGAAAACCTGTCGCCCATGACCAGTCCGAGGCAGCGATCTCTGCAAACCATGCTAATTCAGCAAAGGTAGTATCGCCACGCCCGATCATCAAGGTATTTTGCATTTCCTGCGGGCGAAAGAGTTCATCTCCCATGGGAGCTTCAATAGGAATGCGAGTATTTCGTTGACGCAGTCTCATGGAATAATTCCGACTCAGCATATCCGTTGTAAAAAAATCCGTGATTCCATCTTGATTCACATCCGAAAAATCTACCGACATGGTTGCATTGCTGATCTTGCGCAAGGATTCGTTTGGGGCTCGCTGAAATCTTCCATCTCCGAGTCCAATCCATAACTCGTCCAGACTGTCAAAATCATTACACACATATAAATCGGCCATTCCATCTCCGGTCACATCATAAAACTTTGCCGTGAGCGCCCAATCTCGTGGAATCTGATCTACGGGCGTTCCGTCTACATCTAGAAAGGAATCTTCCCAAGATGCTGGAGAAAATATCCCTGAACCATCGTTGAGATACAGTCCATCTGGTTCGGCCAATTCACTGCGAATGGCACGACTTCCAACTGTTGTAAATCTGTAATGATTACTGAACTCTTCTTCGGGTTCCAGTGTATCTTCCTGAAGGACGGCTTCCCATGTGATCTTTTCAGGTGGGAGGCTATCGGCCAGCGAGATTCGTTTGTATCGAGCAATATAGGCATCCAGATCTCCATCTTGGTCAATGTCAGCTAATGTAGCAGTAGTGCTTGCATAAGAAGATTGAAGACCTGCAGCATAGGGAAGTTTTCGAAATTTCCCCTGCCCAAGATTTTGATAAACTTCCCCTGGTCCAAATGGCATCGTCAGAAGCAGATCTAAGTCATCATCACCGTCAAGATCAACCATGACAACACCTGACGTAGCCTGCGTTATTGTGTCCAAGCCTGACCACATAGAGATATCCTCAAATTTCCATTGACCAAGATTGCGGTAGAGTACATCAGGGGCAGCGAGTCGTGCCACATAGATATCGGGCAAGTCATCTCCCGTTACATCTCCAATAGCGATACCCGATCCATGCATCATATGGCGGTTCTCTATGATCGCATTAAGGGAGACTTGATTATGGTGATGTATGCCAGAATGGGATGCATCCACTTCTACGAAGCCTTTCACTGAAGCTCGCTTGACCTCCAAGTTGCGATAACGGAATCCCTCACCATGCGTCCAAACAGGTGGCGGATCCATACACCCTGTGATTAATCCAAAGATCAGCAGACCCAGAAAAAATAGGAATACAAACATTCGCATTTATGACTCCTGATATTTGATTCTTAAATAGGAATGGTCTCAAATAGAATCATTCATCAACTCAAGAATTGGCACGTTTCGCAAGTAACTTTAGTTTCATTGCCCCTGGAGTCTGATTTCCATTATTGTCCTTGACACTAAGAAAATTCTGGGAATTATACGCTCATCTGTAATTCGCGTAGCAAAGAATCATAGATTTACGATATATGCTTGGGGTGTCAGAAAAAATCACAATCACCAATTCTGAATTCTTGCACAGATGATCGTCAATGAATCCAAGTGGCTGAAGAGGTCGGATTTCTGTGAGTACTCTTCGTTTAGGGCTAGCTATCGTTCCATTGAGAATCCGCCCCTACCTTTACGCTTGTCTTCGCCTTTGTCTTTCTTCATCCGTTCCTGATCCTCCCTTGTGGGCTGCGGCGATAGCGGCTCAGTCCGTATAGGCAGGCTTTTGGGTGGATGCTGGATATCTTGGCATTTGTTTCCAATGTGCTCATCAATTAACCAGCTGTGCATGGACGGAATTGGAATGCCGTAGCGACCTCCTTTGCGTTTATCAATAATTCCTTGGTCTAGTGCTTGAGTGAAGAGGTCATCTGCTTCTTTTTGAGTAAGACCACTCTTTTTCAGGATAGAAATAATGGCGGGTCCGGTCGTAGTGCCATCTGTTGGAACATCCATGACGGCTCGTGCTAGAGTTTCACGCTCATGTTCGTCTATGTCGTGTGCCCGTGAATCATAATACTCTAACCGTGCCTCTTCCCCGTTTGCGAGCACAAAATCTAACCCCTCGTCCGACATTTGATGTTCGTTTGCTCCAAGATACTTCACAGCAGGTTTAACGTAGGACATGATGTGCTGCGGCCACCCATAGGTATGCTCTGCTATAGCATCAATCCATGTGGGAGTATCGCGGGGCGCGCCGCCTGCATATGTTGACCAGTCGTGGATGACCGCCCGTTCTGATGCCTTGTCTAAGCGGTCAAGATACACTTTGCAATCACCTTCAAACCTTGAAACTCCAAACGTACTCAAGGCAACCTCGGTTGTCCCAAGTCCACCAGCAAGAAACATTACTGGCCTCCCCAGGTCCCCATTGTGGATCTGTTTAAAAACATCTGTTACGTTATCCTTGATCTCAGCAGGCACCATATCCTTCAAACCCAAGGCCTGAGCCTCGTCCAAGATCAAAAGGAGTGACTTCTTATCATCTTCAAGAATCTTTATCATTGTCAGGACAACAGGAAGAATCTCTACGGAAAGCAGTGCGCTTGCTTTTACATCTTTATCAACGCCAGCTTCCACAGACGCACCTTTAATTCGAGTGCTAGTTTTCTTTCCAAGGCGGTGCAATAGATCATCTGGATTCCAGAGAGTATTTGTGCCGATATGTGCGGTTTTCCATCCTTGATCCGCTACTCTCCTCGCGAGTACGTCTATCAGTGCCGTCTTTCCTGCTCCCGGTGCTCCTTGGATCATAAAAGTGGTACCATCATTGAGTGCCTTTGAATCTTCAAGCACACTGTTGAAAGTATCTATAATCTCTTCGCGTCCATGAAAAAAGGGGGACCGGCCGCGATCCCGCGGACGAACGGACGGGCGATTGGAGTCTGTTGATTTAGCGGTCATGATCATCTGCACTGTTCTGTAACTCAACACAGTTAACTCAGTAAGCCCTCATCGGTTCACAATCAAGGAGAATTTGGAGTGCTGCTCTCCCAACTAAAATACTGTCTCTTCGGAGGCCCTGAGCAATTGTCTGGTCCAAGAATGCAGGCTTAAAGCGGGCAGAATAGCTGGAGATAAGCAATAGAACTTCATATAGTACAACATCCATCAAAAAATCATTGCTCATGAGTTCTCAGTTCATGCCTTCAATCGTTAATATTAGCAACATATACGGTAATAATGAAGTTTAATCATTTGTGATTATTTGATACAGGACTCTCTTCACTACTCAAATTTTCTACAATTTTTTCTTGACCACCCTGACCGTTACCCTGAATACGCCCACAGTTGGGCTGTTGGTTTCGAGAGCATATGGCATCTTTCTGAGGTAACTTTGATGGCATTATCACCCGACGGCCCACATGCAGCTTCTGGCTCCGATAACGATACTGTACATCTGCTGGATATTTCAGCACAGAAATAGCTGTATATATTTCAAGAATTCCAACTGATACCCCATCTACACTCCACTTTAATTGTATTTCGACATGCACCTTTTATCTCAAGAAGTCCAAGATACTCTGGATATGTTCCTCGAAACCCACTCCAATGAGATCGGAGACGATACTGCGAGTGTCTGTATGGTTCCTTTTCTGATTTTCATTTCACAGTTGGATTTGAAGGACCATGCTGAGGAGTATGGCAATAACCCAGTCACTTTGTGGTGTGCAATCTACAAGAACTTCGCTCAGGAGATTCTTGAGAAGATTGATGAGGCCTACGATCAGGCCGATGTTCATGACAAGGAGTTTGTGGAGTCTACAATGATTCCAATTGTAGGCGACAGTATTGATTTAGATCTCACATTTGAACCCACTCGGCTTAAATTCATAGCCCACTCCATCAAGAGGTGTATCGCAAAGATTGAGGGAAAATATAACATCAATAACAGAGGTGGTAGTGGTGGTGATGATGATGACGGAGCCTCAACTCTGTTTTGATTCTTTCCAATGAAGTTCATTGCTGTGCTCTATTCGTTTGTTTAATTCTCTTCTGATCAGGCATGATCCATTGTAATGGGGTCCATTTTCCGTTCGGAAAAGATTTCGTTATAGTTTTATGTGACCTGTTTCATTCGTGACCCGTCAGTCATCAAGATATCCATGATCAAAAACGGTCAACGGATGGACTCTTTTTGAGGCTTTCATCCAATCATTCATGTCTTTTCTGACAACATGATTTCTCGTACATTGGCAGAGCAATGGATGGCGCGATGTCTGGAACTGGCATCAAAAGCGGATAGTGCAGTATCTCCAAACCCTCGAGTCGGTTGCGTGATCTTAAACTCTGGGGGAGTAGTTTTAGGAGAGGGCTGGCATCAGAAGTTTGGTGACCGCCATGCAGAGGTTCATGCCATGGATCTGGTACGCGAAACACACGGCGATCATGTCCTGCAGGGCGCCACCTTAGTCGTCAACCTTGAGCCCTGTAATCATCACGGAAAAACCCCTCCCTGCACGGAGTACATTTCGAAATCAGGGATTGTCAATATCATTGTAGGAATGCAGGATCCGAATCCCATTGCAACTGGTGGATTAGATCAATTGACATCAGCGGGATTCAACGTGATGAGTGGTGTTTTGGAAGAGAAATGCTACCGGTTGAATGAGCCCTTTGCTTTCTGGCAAACCCAAGCACGTCCATTTATCACCTTAAAAATTGCTCAAACACTTGATGGATGTATTGCTACATCAAACGGGGAAAGCCAGTGGATTACTGGCGATGTAGCACGTCTCTCGGTCCATACATTACGGCGGGAATCAGATGCAATCTTGATTGGCTCAGGCACTGCTCAGGCCGATGATCCCGAGCTAACCGTACGTCATGTTTCTGGTACACAACCCATGAGAATCATCCTTGATGGACATGGAAAATTACCCCCATCCCTACGGGTCTTCTGCGATTCATGGACACCAAAAACCATTGCGGTAGTTGCAGAAGGGATATCACCAATGTATCAGGATCAACTCATTGATCGGGGAGGAAATGTCATCCAAGTCCCATCCAAGTACAGTCATGTGGATCTTCCTACCCTCATGAACTTACTAAAGGATCAGTTCCATATTCAGTCTCTTCTGATTGAAGCTGGTCCCCAACTTGCATCCGCATTATTGAGGGATGACCTCGTGGACAGACTGCATCTATTTATTGCACCCAAACTCATTGGAAATGGACTCCATGCCTTTCAGAATATCGGAGTAACCTATTTAAAAGAATGCATCAAATTCAAGGGTCACTCATGGAGACCAGTGGGAGACGATCTACTTTTTACGGGATACCGACATCCCTTTCCGCCTGAATAAAGGTGATCTGGATGGGATCACTGCATATGGAACCTTCCATTCTACACCAGTAGTTTATTCTCCCGCATAAAAAATGCCCCGATCCTGAAGTTTTATCCGTTTCTCTCTCATCTTAGCGTACTCTTGCTGGAGCTTCATCTGTTTCTCACTTCCATCCTGTGCACTGAGAATCTGACGCTCTAACTCACGAATATTCTTGTGATTGCTTTTTCGTTTCATCACGAGCATACTTTCTTCAGCAACCCGTTGTACATCTTCATGGAGTGGAGGAACCGTGACCTTCAGATCAGACCATCGGGGTGATACATGGTGTTGTTCAATCATGAGAGTGGCCATTAACTGTTGAGCTGTCTCACTCACTTCAAAATGCCCATCTTGTATCACCTTCAGGGATTGATCTTGATATTCCTCGTAGATCTTGACCAAAGCGTTGGCAAGTTCTCGACATGCACCCTCTTTAAATTCGTGTATCCCTGTATATCCCATGATAAATTTAATCATGGAACCACCATAATCAATCATAACCTTGAGGAGTAATTTCTGCTCTACTGGAATCTCCTCAACGATTGAGCTATTTTCAGGGGGAGGTGCAACCGCTTGTGGAGTCTTCGCCTGTCTTCCTCTAGCCTGTGCAATGACTTCTTGAGCAATATCACCCTCGTGGATACCAAATAGCCCACTCGCTTTCTGGATGTAGAGTTTCCTCAACAGATCATCCTGCACCCACGAAATTCGTTTAGCCACTTTTGCAATCTCCTCACGCTTACCGCGTGGAGAGTCCAATAGGTGATTGGACATTGCCTTGGCAACCATAGACTCCATCCAGTCTTTAGACTCTCTCTGAAGATAGTCACGGAATGTTTCAGCTCCATGTCCAAGGACAAACGAATCAGGATCTTCCCCTTCCGGTAGAGAGACGACACTCGCATCCAGACCGTTTTGCAGGACATGGTCAATGGCACGTTCATTGGCCGTTTGTCCAGCAGAGTCGGCATCATAAAGAAGGCGAATCTCATTCACATACCGCCCCATCAATTTAACTTGGGAGGGTGTGAGTGCCGTTCCGCAACATGCAACGGCTCCAAATCCAGCCTGATAGAGAGCTAAGACATCGGTGTATCCTTCCACCAGAAGAACTCTGTCTTCCTTACGGGCTTCGTGCTTCGCTTGATAGAGGCCATATAAGACATTGCTCTTGTGATAAATTTCTGTATCAGGCGAATTAATATACTTAGGGGCTTTGTCATCTGGAGTGAAAACCCGTCCACCAAAGCCGATAATTCTTCCAACATGTGAAGTGATAGGAAAGATGACACGATTTCTGAGGCGATCATAATACCCTTGACTATCGTCACGTTTCTTGATCAACCCAGCACGTACCAATGTCTCAGGTGAAATACTCTCACGAGCTGCTGCCTTGAGAAGTCCATCCCAGGCATTCGGAGCATAGCCGAGCTTAAATCTTTCAATTGTTTGATCGGTCAAGCCGCGCCCTCTTAAATATTCTATAGCATGCAAACCAAAGTGAGGGTGAAGAAGTTGTTCGGCATAATACTTGGCAGCAAATCGTAGGGCATGGAAAACAATCTCTTTTTTATCATAGTCTTCCCGATCACCCACTTGCGTGGGAATAGTGATCCCGACACGTTCGGCCAGCCATCGGACGGCATCCACAAAAAGCAGACGCTCAATTTCCATGACGAAGTTGAAGACATTGCCTCCTTTGCCGCATCCAAAACACTTATAGTAGCCTTTGGCAGGATTCACATTGAATGACGGTGTTTTCTCTTCATGGAATGGACACAACCCTATGTAATTATTGCCAACTTGTTTCAGTCGCACATAATCCTGAACGATACTCAGGATATCTGCAGTATCACGCACCTGATCAACAATATGATTGGGGATTCGCATCTGTTCCTACATTTGGGTTTCTTCCACTGGTGATTGTTCAGGCTTATCAGAGCATTGACATGCACCGAAGGAGAGTACGACAATAAAAAGGGTGACAAAAAGAAATCGGATCATCAAATTAGTAAATATGTAGGTGAGTGCCAGAACGGATTGCGAGGCACATGGATAAGGGATCTTCGTGGGCACACCGTGAGCATCTTTGCCAGTTCCTCTGGCATTGTATCAATGGATCCAATCTTCAATAATATGTCTCTACATTTCTCCTTGTTCTCCTGAACTGAGAGAGTTATAGAGATGTCCTTACGAGGCTTTCTCTTATGGAGGCTGGATGGTGAAAGAGTATGCTTCATGTTTCACAAGTGTATTGAGCTATTGGAACTACAGTATTAAAGAAATGACTTGTACGCATTTTTATTTGAACATGATTTGATCCATGTTCTATGCTGAATGGATCAGTGCCTGATTCTCCGCGTCGAGATCCTTTTCTCTGAATCACAATATATTCCCCGATTTGGATATTGCCTCCCCGTTCCGTGAATTGTATCTCTGTATTTTGAACAACTGGGAGAACCTGATTGCCCATATCATATAAATGCCAAGTACTTATTTGATTGCTGTATATTCCAAGTACTTGCGGATGGTCATTTCCTATGAATGCTGATGCACCAGGCAATATATGCCTGAATATGTCACAAACTCGTTTTCTTTCGTTTGTGTGCACTAATAAACCTTTCCCATCATTCATAGATTTCCTCAACCATATTTCAGTCAAGATCTTTTCATCAGACTTGGAAATTTGGTTTCTTCTGCAAAAATCATCCATCTTTCTACGTTCTATTTGATTATACCCGTTACTTCCAGTGTAAGACTTTACATTGATCCTGAGAGATGTTGAACTATTCAATACAGGAATTTCAACATCAGTTTTACGATGGTATTGGGAACCAATAACTACGGGTTTTCCCACTTTGATGTTTGTGGATTTGAAAACAATGCTAAGAATTGCACTGAAAGCATTGGGATGCTCCGCAATAGTGTCTGCGAATAGATGTTCTGTATTAGTCCCCCGACGTGTATTTCCTCTACTTGTCATTGACCACTGATTTGTAGATGCGAGTTACCATTTCCGGTATTACAGCGTTTCCTAACTGGCGGTAGCCTGCAATACCCTGACTTACAATATGAGTAGTCTTAAAACCCATGACGCTTTTTGCCTCATCAATATGTAGCCGTCTAACTTCATTATCAATGTAGTACAATCCTGTTCTATGACCGACACCCCCACTGTTTGCCGCGAGGGTAATTGCAAGTCCATTAGAACTGTAAATTCTCTCGCCCTGTCCCCCTTTATTGAGATACCCAATCCGAATCGGGCTTCTTGTGCGAGTTTGAATTTTTGATCTGTCAAAAATTATATCGTCGCGGGTAACGGTTAAATTCGTAGTATCAATATGCCTTTTGACAATGTCTTTTACAACCTTAAACAACATAACATTCCCGACGGGAACCGTGAATGAGAAAGAAGTATTTTTTCGTATGGCCACAAAATAAACTCTTTCCCGTTTTTGTGGAATTCCGAAATGTCCCGAATTCAATACGCAATGCTTGAGATGATACCCCGCATTTTCAAGGGATTTGTAAATCTCTCTTTTTACCTTGCCGTCGTCCATGGTCAGAATAGTTTGAACATTTTCAAGTAGCATTAGCGGGGGTTTATGATGTTTTGCTATCCGCACAATTTCATAAAACAGCCGGCCTCTTGAATCGGAAAATCCCTCTTTCTTTCCTGATCGACTGAATGGTTGGCAAGGGAATCCAGCACATAGAATGTCATGTGCAGGAATATTCTCTACGGGAACTTCACAAATATCTCCACATGGTTTTAACCCGAAATTTTGCTGGTAGACACTTGCAGCAGCGTCATCAATTTCACTCGCAAACACGCAATCCATACCTTCTTGTTGCAGTGCAACATGAAAGCCTCCAATTCCAGAAAACAAATCTATGAAACGGTGCATAACAGGTTCGTTTCGTAGTATACGCATGAAAAGTCATTATTGGTGCTTAAATTTGTAGTATCTTTGATCAACACCAAATCTGACTGTAGGTTGGAAGTTTTAGGAATTGACATCGGTGGTACCGGAATTAAGGGTGCTCCTGTGATTATTGAATCAGGACATCTTTCCGCAGAACGTTTCCGTATTCCCACTCCAGAGGGGGGGTACCCGAAGGATGTGGCAAAAACAGTCCGAAAGGTCGTCAAGCATTTTTCGTGGAAAGGAAAAATTGGGATCTCTCTTCCATTGCGTATTCGTAACGGTGTCGCATGTACAGCAGCAAACATTGATCATTCGTGGATTGGGTTAGATGTCGGTCATCTCTTTTCTGACGCACTCAACGCCCAAGTAGCCACATTAAACGATGCGGATGCAGCTGGATACGCAGAAGTTCAATACGGAGCTGGGAAGGGTTCCATGGGAAAAACATTAGTCCTAACGCTTGGCACCGGAATTGGATCCAGTTTATTTATGAACTCTGTCTTGGTGCCCAACCTTGAACTTGGTCACCTTCAAATGTCTGGATCAACTGCTGAAATTCTAGCTGCCAATAGTGCCCGAAAACGGGATCATCTATCTTGGGAGGCATGGGCAGAACGCGTTCAAGACTATTTGACCTACATTGAGTTCTTACTGGATCCTGATTTGATTATTCTGGGAGGCGGGATCAGCCGTCCTAAGCGAACAAAAAATTATTTCCATTTGCTCAAAACGCGAGCTCAACTGTTACCTGCTCATTTCCAGAATGAAGCTGGAATCATTGGAGCCGCCTGTGCCGCTTATTCAGAACCTTAGATGGCTCTTTCACCTTCAGAAATTCGCCAGTCCCTAGAATCAAGCGATCCTGAACTGCAAAGAATTGGGTTTGACCAATTGATTCTGGCCCTCAATCAGGGAATGGTACGAGCTGCATCACGCAATTCTGATGGTACATGGAAGGCTCATGCGTGGGTAAAAAAAGGGCTCCTTTATGGATTTCGAAAGGGGCAACTTGCACAGATTGAAGCGGAGCCATCTCCTTTTTTTGACAAGGATACCTATCCATTGAAACCCCTTGGACTCTCCGATCAAGTTCGCTTGGTCCCAGGGGGGTCCTCTATCCGGACAGGATGCTATGTAAGCAGGGATGTCATTTGCATGCCTCCGATGTATATCAATACAGGAGCCTATGTGGATCAGGGAACCATGGTGGATTCTCATGCACTGGTGGGTAGTTGCGCCCAGATTGGAAAACGAGTTCATCTTTCTGCAGCCACACAAATTGGCGGAGTCCTTGAGCCACCAGGTGCACTGCCCGTGATTGTTGAAGATGACTGTTTTATAGGAGGAGGTTGCGGTCTTTACGAAGGATGTGTCATTCGAGAAGGTGCTGTTCTTGCACCGGGAGTGATTTTGACTCGTTCATTACCCATGTATGACTTGGTTCGTGAACGAATCATCCCCGCAGGTGAAGTGCCCCCGCTCGCAGTGGTCGTTCCTGGGAGCCGTCAAAAATCTGGATCTTTTGCGAACCGCAATGGAATTTCTCTCTATGCACCCGTGATCGTAAAGTACCGTGATGCAAATACAGATGCAGCCACCGAACTGGAATCAGCACTGCGCTCGTCTATCGGATCAGAATCGTTCCAGGTGCAATGAAAGCTCCTTCATAGTTTCTCTGAATTACACCCAAAAAATCTTCGGCATCACTGCGATTGAGAAAATTTCCAATGCGTAAACGATAGTAAGGAGGTCGAAAATCCAGATAGACAGGTGGTTCGGGCTCAATCTGCGTATAGATGTCCCTCAATGATGAGTCTGCATCAAAACTTTCCCACCATACCAGAGCTTCTTCAAACGCTACATCTGCTCCCAGCTTATCAAGAGTCGCCAAAATTTGAATCCGAAACCCTTGCCCCTCTTCCGCAGGAATATCCACCTCTGCATCAGTCATCACAAGGATGTCTGGGACATCATGAAAACGCTCCTCAGATGCGTTCTGGAGCGGATCTAAATAGGGGGCTATATCAAACTCCTCATTGGTACTCCAGTCGTTAGGTGCAGTAGTCAGAGAATCGTCAGTAGCTGTGCTGATTAATGGTGAAACAGTGGGACCAGAACACCCAAGCGTTCCAATGAGAAATACCATCAAAATAATGATAGGGTAGGATTTAGTCATGATTCATTCCTTCTACAATGGAAATAGACGCACTTGCACCAATTCTCGTGGCCCCCGCTTTGATCAAAGCCAGAGCCTGTTCATGGGTTCGAATTCCACCGGATGCCTTGATTCCCAGACTACCTCCAACCGTTTTATGCATGAGTTTCACATCGTCAACCGTAGCTCCTCCATGTGCAAATCCTGTAGATGTTTTGACATAGTGGGCCCCAGCATTTTGGGCGAGCAAACAGGCGGTACGGATTTCTTGGTCTGTCAGTAGACAGCACTCTACAATGACTTTCACAATCGCCTTACGGTAACTGATAAGTACAACTTGCTCAATATCTTTTTGCACTTCCTTCATTAAACCACTTTTGAACTGCCCAATGGACATGACCATATCAATCTCTTTGACACCATCACGAACGGCATTGTGAGCTTCCATCTGCTTTGAATCTCTGGTGCTGTTCCCATGTGGAAACCCAACCACCGTACCCACCAAAGGTGCATCTTCGCCCAACAGCATCAATTTTGCCTCTTTCACGTAGCATGGTGGTATACACACGCTTGCGAATTTATGGGTGGAGGCTTGCTGACACAATAGTTTAATGTCTTCCAATGTAACATCGGGACCGAGCTTGGTATGATCAATCATTTTTGCCAGTTCGCTGGCACTCAAACCAGAACTTTTACGGGTTGAACGATTCATTGCGCGTAGGAAAATCATGTTTGTTTTTTTGAACCCTCTATCTCTCTAACGGTTCGATTTTCCATGCGCACGGTTTCCATCATACTGTTCATTCTCATCGGTTGCTCACCTGAATTGTCTGGTGAACGATCCGTTGAAGACGATCTTGGGCGTATCCTTGATGTCTCTCCCACCATTGAGCGAATTGCTCCACTTGCACCAAGTATTACAGAACTTGTCTTTGCCGCTGGGGCTGGATCCAAGGTCGCTGGCGTATCCACTGTTGACGATTTTCCTCCCTCCATTGATTCATTGCCCAAGTATAACCTGATTCCTATGGATTTTGAGGCAATCGTATCGCTTGACTTAGATCTCATCATTGCAAGCGAGCAAGTGAACACGCTCAAGGATGCCGATCTGTTTGCATCGGTTGGACTTCCTGTGTTTTTTGTAGTCGTTAACGATTTAGAGGATATAACTCAATCTATTCGAAATCTTGGTGAACTATTGGGTACATCCATGATCGCGTCGCACAGAGCATCTGAGTTAGAAGATTCCCTTTCTCTTCTACAATTACGCACAGCGGATATCAAGTCCAAACCAGATGTGTTATTTTTGATTGAGCATACCACACTGTACGCATTTGGCGAGGGAAGTTATATTCATGGTATGATTGATTTAGCTGGGGGTAAGAGTCTTACTGAAGACATGTCTTTGCGATTCCCCATATTAACCGATGAATTTGTATTAACCTCCAAGGCAGAAGTCATTGTAGGCACCTTTGGAGATGGGTTTGAGATTTCCCAACTTCTTGAGGCACATCCTACTTGGGATATTCTACCAGCTGTTGAATCTGGGAGAGTCTATAACCTCAATTCTGACTATTATCTGGGGCCTGGACCTCGCCTTGTCAAGGGAGCTTGGGTTCTTGCTGAGATCCTCCATCCAGAGATGATGTCGAATCCATGAATCGATGGACCTTCCTGCTTGTATTCATAGCACTGATCAGCGTTTTCTTTTCTGTCAGTTTGGGACGGGAAGTTTCCGTTACGGATGCCCTGCAGGTCCTTTGGTATCATGCGTCCTTTGGGCTTGGATCTCCCCCAGATCCCATTGTCGACCGCATTGTGTGGAACCTTCGTTTTCCGCGCACTCTCCTCGCTTTCATCGTTGGTGGTGGCCTAGCCATGATTGGGGCTGCGATGCAGACCCTCGTACGTAACCCTTTAGCGGAGCCTTACATTCTTGGAATTTCTGGTGGAGCAACTGCTGGAGCCTCCCTGTTTTACCTAGGTTTTTTACCCCCACTCTTCTCTAAAGCTCTTTCCATGCCGCTTGCTGCATTTCTTGGTGGGTTATGTGCGATCATTATTGTATACAGTGTGGCTGGTAGCCGCGGGCGAATTTCTGTATCACGGCTACTCCTTGCAGGCGTTGCAATTGCATCCCTGATGGGTGCACTGACATCTTTCATCACCCTGTCTTCACCAGAGCCCGACCGGCTTCGATCTGTCCTTTTTTGGTTACTGGGCTCGTTTCATTTAGCCCAGTGGTCAACGCTCGTCTGGCCCACTATTGCTGTATCGATTGGTCTCGTTGTACTGATGATTCTATCAAGGCCGTTAGACGGAATGCTCACTGGTGATGAGTCTGCCCATTCATTGGGGGTTGCTGTTGAATCCATGAAACGGATTTTGATTGTTCTTGCCTCGTTAGTCACTGGATCCATTGTAGCAGCCAGCGGAGCCATAGGGTTTGTAGGGCTGATTGTTCCTCATGCAGTTCGTTCGTTTACTGGGGTCACTCATCGGAAAGTCATCCCGGCAAGCTTCATAGGGGGTGCAGTTTTTATGTTATGGGCCGATGTAGCCGCTCGAATGATTCTACCAAATGCACAATTACCCGTCGGAATTGTAACAGCACTCTGTGGCGTGCCTTTTTTCCTGATCCTGCTCCACAAAAAACAACATCATTTTGGTTAATTAATCTATGTCTTTGATCGTTGTAGGTAATCAGATCCCTGCTCACTGTCAGCTCCCTTCCGTTGAACTGAATGGATAAAGATTCTACCCCTCCGAAGATTGCATTGCGAGATTTTCAGTCCGTGGTAAAGAAGGATCTAGAGGAATTCTCTCATCACTTCAAAGAGGCTGTCAAGGTAGAACATGGTCTCTTAAACATGGTCGTTCGATATTTTCTGCGTCAAAAAGGAAAGCGAATTCGCCCCTTACTGGTGCTCTTGACTGCAAAAACCTGCGGTGGTGTTCGTGAACGCAGTTATCGTGCCGCCGCCCTTGTGGAGCTTCTTCACACGGCAACTTTAGTCCATGACGATGTGGTTGATGAATCAGAAAAACGGCGCGGGGTATTCTCCATCAACGCTTTATGGGGTAATAAAGTCGCTGTTCTACTCGGAGACTATTTTTTAAGTCGAGGCTTGCTGTTAGCCTTGGATCATGATGACTTTGATTTGCTTCGGGTGCTCAGTAATGCAGTGAAACGCATGAGTGAGGGAGAACTTCGGCAGGTACAACGTGCTCGTAGCATGGATGTGGATGAAGCATCCTACTACAAGATCATTTCAGACAAGACGGCTTCCTTGATCTCTGCGTGCACGCGATGTGGAGCCTTAAGTGCTGATGCAGATCCCGAAAGTCTTCAGTCCATGGGAGAGTTTGGCGAACAGTTAGGGTTGGCTTTTCAGATTAGGGATGACTTATTTGATTATGGAACTCAGGAAGTAGGCAAACCTACGGGTGCTGACATTCAGAAGAAACTGGTGACTCTTCCATTGATCCATGCACTTGAAGTAGCCGATTCATCCGACCGTCAGAGAATTCTCAACATTATACGCAAAGGCAGGAAGAGTCGGCAAAATCGTCAGACGATCTATGAGTTCGTTGAGTCAACGGGCGGCTTACTCTATGCACAGCAACGGATGGAGGAGCATGTCAAATCTGCACAATCTCTGCTTCGTTCGTTTCCTGAATCGGAGTCTCGTAGAGCCATGCATGCTCTGAGTCAGTATGTGATCACTCGAAAGAAATAAGTGGTTCTGGATTTTTTGAGTATCATCGGGCATGCTCTACGAAGTTGGGAGATATGGGGAAATCTTGTACAAGTCGCAAGATTCAATTAAGTCCATGAGATGAGAATTTCTACATTTTCCTCGTGTATGACAATATTCAATTCCATCGTATGAATCCTTCCAAAAATGAGGGATTGGGCGAGTACCTTTTAAGAATATGATTGTCAGTTGCTCTCACGAACTCATTTATTTTCCCAAGTGGACACCATGCAGATTGAGATTTTATGCCATGAATTGGAACACAAATTACTTCTATGAGATCTCATGAAACCTTGTCCAATTCTAAAATGCGTCCTATCATTGCTCAAGTGGTGATTCTGGAGGCCTGTGTTTGAAACTTTTCTTTTCAAATGAGACTTTTGCAAAACCCCCTTGTCAATATAAAAAATGCGTTAAATGTGCTTCAAGGCAGTGTTTCTACTAAAACGCGAGGGTTTTTCAAAAGCCTCTGATACAACATACATCTTGTAGAAGAAGTTTCAGGATTAGCATAACTAAGTTGAAAGTAGGGGGGATTACATACGAAATTACGATCCGTATGAAAAACCTCAGAATCAACTCTGATAATGAGTCGCAAGTTTTTCAGGGCAACATTGCTATTATCGCGGATGTTTTTCAAAAGCCGTTCTCTATTTTTTCAACCATTTATTCAAGCGATGTTTGAGATATGCTTTGGCTAGGCTTTGATCGTAACAGATATAGATCAAAGAAACGCCATTACCTTTACATAAATTACGTTCAACGTTTTTGAATCCTTACTCACCTCCAAAGATTTTGACAGGATGATAAAGTTGTTCTCACATATATTCTATCGCGAGTGATAGTTCTAGTAGGTAAATATCCAACCCCAATACACCGAACCATTCTGGCGAAGATTCTCGGAGCATCTTCTTGCCACAAATCGATTCTTCACCAAATTGTAAAGACCTATAAAAAAGGATAAATTCTCTCTTATTGGAAAAATGTATATCTTTATTCATTCTTGACCATCAACCAGTACATTCTTATTATAGAAATGCGTGCCATGAAAACTTGGCGTGTTTGAGATTATTCACTCAAATGTTGCTGTGATCAATCACTCTTAGTATTCCACAGGTTGATGGCGGTCAACGGACATAGCCTCTAAAACTCGGAATCTCTCATATTATAGTGACACTTATTTATGAGACTTTGAATCCATTGATCATGCTATCTAACCTTGCTGATGACAAATGAGGCCTATCCAACCACAAATTCCTGAGCCACTTCAGGAGGCCCTGCAAGCCACTGGCTATCTCTTGGGGGGCAATGATCCTGCACCAGGTCTATCCTTTGCGGGGTCAACGATTCCGCCGCGCATGCACACTCTGACCCCTGACGCATGGTGGAGAAGTAACACCACACGAAGTAACCCTAATATTGATGACTCATCCAATCCCACCGTCCTTTTTAAATACTCAGAGTCTATCAATGGGCAAGTTGCCAACTGGCAACAGGATGCTTGGAATTTGGGATTTACTCCATTGTTATGGGTCGTAACCCTTGATGGTATCAGAGTCTACAATGGATATGGTAAGCCTCAAAAACCTGTAGATAAGGACAAGAACCTGCTCAAAACATTTGCTCGCGACCCCGTAGGTTTGAGTAATTTGGATTCCTATGCAGGGCGATTATCTATGGAAACCGGCAAATTCTGGCATTCTGCACCTGATGTTACTCGCGGAACAGGTGTTTTCAAGCAATTGATGGAGCACTTGGTCGCTATTGAGAAACTCCTTGTCCATGACGGTCTCCAGCGCTTGGAAGCCCATGCACTGATCTGTAGGAGCATTTTTACCAAATATCTGATTGACAGAGACATCGTTAGTGCAGACAGACTGAAAATGGTTTGCGGCAGAGATACTCTCCCCCGACGCTCTTGATGACCCATATTCCACCAAGGCACTGTTTGAATGGTTGAGAGTCACATTTAACGGGGATATGTTCCCTGAGAACTTGTCTGTGCCTGAACCTCAATACCTGCAACATATTGCTTCATTCTTAAGAGCAGACGATCCGGCAGGTCAGATGTCGTTGTTTCCCTACCGTTTTGATGTAATACCAGTAGAATTAATCAGTTCTATTTACGAGCAATTTCTCCATTCATCTGAGCAACAAGATGATGGCGCAAGTTTGCAAGGGTTTTCGATTTCCGACTCAAATTCCCCAATAATTTATGGATTTTCGGGAATAAATCGTCAAATTTTCTCAAAATTTCGCCAT
>JAPOUL010000167.1 GCA_026708685.1 Bacteroidota bacterium | reverse complement strand
CCAAATGGTGCGGAAAATCTGTGCTTTTTCCCGAAAAAAATAGGGTTAAGTTCAGCTATGACTCTATCCGAGTCATCTGTATCTCCCATAGTCACCGTTACTGCCACCATTTTGGGAGAAAATACGTTTAGTGAAGATCAGGTTATTACCATAACGGCCCAGGGGACTGCAGAGGAGTCCTCTGTTGATTTTACGCCGATCCCAGAGTTCACGATCACCATTGATGCTCAGACATCTACCAGTCAGAGAACCCTCACACTAGAGATTGAAGACGATCGGGTGGATGAAACCAATGAAATCATTACCTTCTCCAGTACCCATCCACTCGTCTCACAGCCGGCGACCCTCACTCTGGTGGACGATGATGACCCTCCCACTGGCATTACACTTACGGTCCAACCGGGCACAGTACCTGAAAATGCAGGACGCACCGAGGTGCTGATCACCACACAGGTTCAGGGCAACCAAGTTTATGCTCAGGACAAACTGTTCAACCTGACCATTACAGCGAGCGGCTTGTCCAACACGGTTGGATATGACCTTTCGTCCATTCCTGCCCTCACGCTCCCCGCAGAAAAGGCATCTGCAACAGCAGCCTTCTTCATCACTCCTACCAATAACCGTTTGGATGAGAACCATGAAGTGCTCACGATCACCGCCAGTGATGGTGCCATTGGTGCGACTACAGAAATCTCCATTGAGGATGATGATGATACGCCGACTGGATTTGTCATTGATGTTCAGCCATCGGTCATTTTTGAAGGTGATGGGGCAACAGAAGTAACCATTACTGCCTCGGTGATTGGTGATTCCCGCTATGCGAGTCCTCAATCTCTGGAGATTTCGATCTCAAATCCGCAGAGCGGATCGGTGGGCTATGAAGCAGTAGATGATTTTACGGTTGACGTTGCATCTGGGGCTGAATCAGCAACAGGCAGTTTTTTCCTTGTCCCTCAAGAGAATACCATTGCCGAAAATGATGCCATCATTACACTGAGTGCAGTCCACCAGGGAACGCCAATCACCACTACGCTGATCATTCGTGATGATGATGAATCAACCAAACGTATACAGGATGTCAATACCCGACTGCTTCCTGATGTGACCCGGGCTATGATTTCCAGTTCGGTGGGTGCTCTCCAGACCCGGTTACGATCACATTCGCACCACCCGTCTGCGATGAATCGTTTCTCACAAGATCTTTCCAGTGTGATGATGCGATTCCAGCGCGGCAGACATGCTCATCCGTTGTTTCAGGAATCTCGTATTGCATCTCGACTTCAAGGAGCAAATCTTGCTGCCTCCATTCGAGATCGATTGACGGTTTGGGCCCATGCTGATTATCGATCTCTGGTGGGCAACGGTGATCAATACTCGGTGGATTATGACGGTGGGTTGACGGGGATCCATGCTGGGGTTGATCTGTCGTTTGATCAGTTTCTTGTTGGGGTCGCCGTCTCTCAATTTTTTGGTGATCTTGATTTTACGCATCATGGTGGTGCACCTCAGCGTGCACTGCGTACCCAGATTGACGGTCTCTACCAGCTCAATACGCTTACTGTAAATCCGTATGCTACATGGTCATGGAGTTCCTATTCCACCATCTGGGCCATGATTAGTCTTGGGGCGGGTGATGTGGAGGTCACCGATCCAGATGTACCCTCGGAAGAATCCAGCACATCTCTGAACGCCTATGCTCTGGGTGCAGATTTTCGCCTTCTCAGGACTGCAGGTGGATTTTCTGTGACCGCGAAGGGGGCTATCTGGGGTGGCCAGTCTACCTTAAAAGAAAACCTGCAACGCATTCAAGATCTGGATATTGGCGTATCTCGGTTCCAGTTGTCTGTGGAGGGTGCTTATCAAATTAGTTTTGATCGTAACGGCATGTTGCAACCATTTGTAGAAGCAGGAATGCGCGGTGATGGTGGAGATGGTGACACTGGAGCGGGACTGGAGATGGGTGGGGGTGCACGGTTGTCTCTTCCCGCCATAGGACTCCGCGTTCAAGGGCATGGGCATATTCTTGTTGTTCACGGAAGTGATATCAATGAATGGGGCATTGGAACAGTGCTGAGTTTTGCACCTAGAGGAATGACTGGACCGTCCGTAGAAGTGCGATCACTGTCGGGAGTGCGGCTGGGAACCCCCGAAGAAATATGGGAAGACGCAAGGTGGTTCAACCAACACAGAGCAAGACCGAAGCGCACCTTCATTGATTCGCGTATCGGGTACGGCTTTGCTGTGGGCAGCTCTACGGTGACCCCCTATATCGGAATGATCCCTGGTTCTGGTGGACTATCACAAGTGGGGGCAGAATACCGAATGGGATCAAGATTCAGTATGCGGGTGGAAACCCTACGATCCACAAACCTTACCCCTTTCTCACAGTCTCCCTTGATCCGTGCATCCGTACTGCTACGTTAACCGCAGATGTGCAACACTTCTGTTCATTGTTCATGGATCGATATGATTTGCCTTTCATCAAGAGCCATCACCCTTCATCCATCTGGAAAATTCCACCATGATCACCGATTATTCGCTGATGGTTCTCTGGAACAATGCATTTACTGAAATATGGTGGCCGTTCAAACGTATGCTTTTGATAGGATGCTCTCCTGCCATCTACTTACGCTGAACCATTCATGGATTAGGAGTTTCATTCTTATCTTCTGTTTCTTAATACCTAAACGTATGTTACGATATTTATCCATTACCTTCTCTGCGTTCCTTTTTATCACACTTCCTACGAGTGCACAATCGGGGCGAATCCCCGTGACAGCGGATAGTGGAATGGTGGTCACGAGTCATCATCTGGCCTCCGAAGTGGGCATTGAGGTTCTTAAAAATGGCGGTAATGCCATTGATGCCGCTGTTGCAACTGCCTTTGCTCTCGCGGTCACCCTCCCTGCGGCAGGAAATATTGGAGGGGGAGGATTTCTAGTTTATCATGGGGGAGATGGACATGTCACCGCCTTTAATTTTAGGGAAAAGGCCCCATTGGCAGTCACCGAAACCATGTTTGTAGGGCCTGATGGCACCATCGTTGATAATGCCAATCATGAGGGAATTCTTTCAGTCTGCGTTCCTGGAACCGTTGCTGGCTTATGGCTCGCTCATCAGCGTCTTGGAGTCTCTGACTGGGAAGACCTTGTGGATCCAGCCATTGCATTGGCCATGGATGGCTTCCCTTCCTCGAGGGCAATGCAACCGTTTCTTACACAACTCGCCGAAAAATCCGATTCCTTGTACATGTCCACTCGTCATGCTTTCTTGAAAGATGGCGAGCGTGTCTATGAACCCGGTGAGACTTGGAAACAGCCAGACCTGGGGGCTTCCTTGATGCGCATCCGTGATGAAGGTCATGATGGGTTCTATCTGGGAGAAACGGCACGGCTCCTCACGGATTTTATGGCTCAACATGGTGGTTTAATCACGATGGAGGATCTTGCATTGTATACAGCTGAAGAAGTGCAGCCTGTGCATGGAACGTTTCACGGGCACGATATTTACGCCATGCGTCCCCCTAGTAGTGGTGGGATTGCACTGATCACCATGCTGAATATTCTTGAAGCCTACGATTTGGAATCCTTGGGGCATAATTCTGCCCAATACCTCCATTTGCTCACAGAATCCATGCGCCGTGCCTATGCGGACCGTGCAGAACATATTGGCGATCCAAACTTCAATCCCGACATGCCGGTGGATCGGCTCTTAAGCAAACCCTATGCTGATCAGTTGCGTGCCTCCATTGATGAGGACACTGCCTCTCCGAGTGATCCATCCAAACTGGGACACATCTACCTACACCCAGAAAGTGAAGAAACCACCCATATTTCTATCGTGGACGCTGATGGAAATGCTGTTTCACTAACCTATACTCTGGAATACAGCTATGGCTCTCAGATAGTTGCTGATGGAACCGGGTTTCTGCTCAACAATGAAATGGGAGATTTCAATCCTATACCTGGGGATACCAATATCCATGGACGCATCGGCACAAATCCTAATCTGATTGCCCCGCAAAAACGAATGCTCAGCAGCATGACCCCAACCATTGTAGCAAAAGATGGCAAGCCCTATCTGGTGGTTGGAACCCCTGGTGGGCGAACGATCATTAACAGTGTGATGCAGATCATCCTGAATGTGACAATTTTTGATATGAATATGGCTCAGGCAGTTGAAGCGCCCCGCATTCATCATCAATGGCTGCCCAACTCAACACGTTTTGAGCCATGGGGAATTTCTCCTGATACAAGAGCACTGTACGAGGCAAAAGGCCATCAGGTGGGAGCCATTCGTACACAGGGACGTGCCCATTCCATAATGATTCGTGATGGACTTCTTTATGGAGCCGCTGATTCGCGCAGTTATGATGGGCGTGCCATTGGATTTTAGGTCATGTCCAATCAACTTCCACAACTTCGCAAGGTCCTCGGTACGTGGGATTCTTCTGCTGTTCTGATTGGAATCACGATCGGGGCAGGTATTTTTGCTGTTCCCCAGCAGATTGCTCTGAACATGAGTTCGGTGAGCCAAATCCTATGGCTCTGGCTGGGTTGTGGAGTCATTGCACTGGTTGGCTATCTCGTTTATGCAGAGTTGGGAACCCGTCTGCCCAAGACTGGTGGGGAGTATGTCTATATCCACCAAGCGTTTGGTCCGCTGGCGGGTTTTATTTTTGGGTGGGCACAGATCTTCATTATCCGGTCCAGTCCTCTGGCAGGACTGTCGATGGTCACCGTTGCCTATTTTGAATACTTCGTAGATCTGCTTCCCTGGCAGGAAACCGTTTTAGCATTATGCATTATTGGGGCCATATGTACACTCAATTATTCTGGTATACAGCGTGCTAAAATCTATCAGAATTTTTCAACGATTGCCAAAGTCGGTGGACTCTTTTTGTTGGTGATCGTTGGAATGATTGCCTTGCCCGGCAACGAAAGCAACCTTGCCGATACAGCTCCAAGCCAAAGCCGTCTGGGTTTTACGGGAAGTATAGCAGATACCATTTTATTGATTCTTTTCACCATGGTTGGCTGGGAGCGTCTGGGCTATGCGGCAGGAGAAATGAAACACCCAAACCGTTCGATTCCCCGTGCAATGTTACTTGCCTTTTTGGTTGTCTTTACCATCTATATGGCGACGAATCTTGCCTATCATGGAATCCTTGGTCTGGAAGGCGTTCGTGAAACCAACCGGGTCGGTGTAGATCTAGCCACCGTTCTTCTTGGACCGATTGGTGCGGGCGCCTTTGCGATTTTGGTGATGATTTCGGCAACGGGAAGCGTCAATGGAACCGTAATTGCTGCACCTCGGGTCTACTACGCCATGGCAAAGGACGGTATCTTTTTCCGATGGCTCAATTATGTACATCCCAAGTTTCATTCTCCATCGCGAGCCATCTTGCTTCAATGTGCATGGGGGGCGGTCATTTTACTGGTTCGTGGATCCTTTGAGGCGATTGCAACTGGCATGGTCTTTGTCATATTGATCTTTTATGCCGTCAATACCGCAGCCTTATTTGTGTTGCGGCATCGAAAGGTTGGAGAAGAACAAAAGATTTTCAAAGTTCCTGGGTATCCAGTTCTTCCAGCCCTCTATTTGCTCTTACTGGTATCCTTGATTGTAGTGAGGGGTATTGTTGACTGGCAACAATCATTGATTGACCTCTCCTTTGTACTGTCTGGATTCCCAGCGGCAGCATTTTTCTTCAGGCGGCGACTACGAAAATTACCCTTGGTGGTATGGCTCTTGCAGCACAGAATGCAAAACACCGCATTTTTCTTTTGGAGGAGGCAACGAGATTTACCCCCAAATACATGATGATTGCTATTCGTAACTAACGTCCTCTCATCCGTGCTAATGCAATGAATTTTCAATGGTTGAGATTTTTTAACGCTTTGTTGCTTATATTACCATGTTCACACACATAAATTTAACAAAAATGATTCGTTCTATTTGCTTGCTTGCCCTAGCAATTGTTCTCTTTGGGTTTACCCCTCACGCCATTGCACCTTCGGGTTCCATTGGTACTGGGCCTGGTCAGATCAGCCCTCGCAAAGCCTATGCACAGGGTAAATCACTTACCTTCAAGGTATTGGCCTGCAAGACATGCCCCATCCAAAAATCGGAACTGGACCGTGACAGAGCCATGAGTCTGGCTGCGAGTCTGGAAGCAGTCTATGCTGAAGAAGAAACGGGTTCAGCCGATGACGATGTCGTCAAGTCCTTATGTGGCCCTGACATCGAAGACTGTGGCATTCGGCTGGAAGTCGTTCACTATTTTCTGACGCGCCGCTACCGACTCCAGACCCCTGTCAGAGGCATCCAAAATGAGGTGATTGATGAAAATTAGGTTTCCAATGCGAGAGATTTTACTTCCGCTCTTTCTTTTTGCAGTCGCTCTCTCTTCCTCTCCGTCTGCCTTTGCACAAGGCACTCCTTGGATTGCAGAGCCTCGTACGGGAAGTGTGAGTGTTTCCTTTTTCAATCAAAATGCCAAGGAATTTTATCGAGGCACGGAAACGGTTAAAGGTCCCCTAGCAGCAACCGATGCCAGTCTTGGACAGAATACAGTCTGGATCGGTGCCAACTATGCCCTGAGCGACGCAGTTGCCCTTGACTTACAAACAGGCTGGGCACAGAGTTATGTAGATGGGGCTGTTGGGCCTTCTGGTGGAGAAGAAAATTATAGTGGATTGTATGATACTCAACTCTCACTGACTTGGCGATTTGCTGACGAATTGGTCGACGACTTGCCCAGTTTGGCCATACGATTTGGTGTAACGATCCCGGGCGGATATGATACGGGCTATATCAACTCACTTGGAGATGGTGGTCGCTCCATTGAATGGTCTCTGATTGCTGGGAAGTTTTGGAGTATTGGTGGTATATCTGGTGAGGCTGGATTCCGCCAGAGGGGTTCAACCTCCATTAACACATCTGCTGTAGGAGCGATGGAAGGAGTTGATGTTGATATTCCCGCTGAGATTTTCGCGAATATTTGGGTGTTTGTCCCCCTTGGAAATCGGTTTCGACTCGCTGGAAATTATCGATTCACCAATGCAACATCTGGCATTGATATTGGTGGAGAAGGCTTTTCGCCAAGCCGATTCCCTGCACTGGAAGAAGACCAGCATATTCTTGGAGGTCAACTCTTTGTTGACTTGTTTAGCAGTATCAGTGCTCATGGATTTTTCGGGAATGTCATAGGCGGTCGCAATACCGCAAAATCTACCATCTTTGGATTCGGACTGAGCACTACATTTGGTGGAGGCTTTGGTAGTGGATTCTAATCGATCTTCTCCATATGATGCCCTCACTCTACTTGAAGAATATTATTCCCAGTCAGTACCAGATCCTCGCATGTCTGGTGCTGACTGTTTTTTTTTTTACTACTAATCCGTCTTATCATTGAATAATGTACTTGCGTCTTCATCTACGTTCTATGCTTTTCTGTGGGAGCTTCTTTTTAGCTGCCTCTGTCTGCCTCGGTCAGTCCGCCATCAACCTTGACGATTGGAATCATTTTGATTCCACCAGTACTTCTACGATTGATCACTCCACATGGCAGGCGATCCTTGACACCTATCTGAAAACAGAGGACCCTTCTGGCATCCACCTTTTTGATTATCAGGCCTTACATGATCATGATCCTGACTTACAACGCCTTGATGAATATCTCACCACACTTCAAGAATTGGACCCTCGCCTGTATGCCCGCGATGTTCAGATGGCTTACTGGTTGAATCTGTATAATGCGTTGACCATCAAGACCGTAGCTCATGCCTACCCTGTGGAATCCATCATAGAAATTCATGACGGGGAGAACCCTGGAACAGGTCCCTGGAAAGATGTTCGAGCTTCTGTCAATGACATTGCTTTGACTCTGGATAATATTGAACATGACATCTTGCGTCCTATCTGGCAGGACTATCGGATTCATTATGGAGTCAACTGCGCCAGTCTGGGGTGTCCGAATTTAGCATCCGAAGCCTTTACAAAATCTAACTTGGAGCAGTTACTGGATGAATGTGCACGGGATTTTGTGAATCATGTCCGTGCAGTTGAGATCTTGGATGAGGCATTTGGGGTGACCTCCAGTTTGTATTTCTGGTACATGGAAGATTTTGGAAATTCAGAGGAAGGTATCATGGCTCATTTCATGAACTATGCTGACGAAGATCTGGCACAACAGCTGAAAGATTTTGATGGAACGCTTGATCATGAGTACGACTGGAGGCTCAATGATACCTCATCTCAGTAGAGGTATGGAATCGGAGTTGTTATTGATGGGTTATCCCCCACTTGGGAAAGTTCAGTCTCTCCATCTATAAAATAGAAATTTCCTCTGTATACAATGTTCTATATTTCTTGGCTATATCTTACCATTGAAAACATGATTTTTTTCTGTAGCATGGGGTTGAAATAGGTGTTGCAGATCCATCAGCTACTGGCTCACGGTAGTAGATTATTGAATCGTTTGTAAGGGTTTCAATTTCTTCAGTTGACGCAGTTGATTAATTGTATAGTGTACCCTTTGGGATGGGGTCAATCATTTTTGCAACAGTAAAGGTTTGTTTCGTGAGATCAGTTAAGAGTTTATCAAAATCAGTACTCTGAGCCAAAACACATGAGTCAAGTCCATGGATAGTTCCAGATTCAATTTCTCGCTGAAGACGATCTTGCTCATTTGTAGCCGCAGTGATTAGGTGTACTTTAGATTTTCTGTAAACCTGTTTAATGGCCAATCCTTCCAAATCAGCTTGTTTCCATCTCTCACGCAATGAAACTTTACATGAGAGAACTACCGGAGAAATTTCGTTATAGCAGACAATGTCAAAATTGACATTGGGTATCAATGACATCGTCGCTTGATAATAGAATGGGGTAATATCCATTTGCATGAGACATTCAACAATGCAATATTCAAACACTTTTCCATTGATTGATGAATTACTAGGATAGTTGGCCACATACTCATCAATGAGCACATCATTCACAAAATTACTGGGTCTGTCAAACTGTATATTCTCTAACAGCTCACTGTATATCTTGTCAGACTTCCGTCGTTCAGAAAAATTTGGAATTTTGCTTATCATTCTATCGGTTAATAGGATTAATACGAATGAGCATGTCTATAAATCATACCTGAGCCTGACAATAGAAAAGATCATTCAATTTTGAGTTATCTAGCTGAGCACCTAAAAGGTGGGTTGCTTCTCACTCATTATTAATGTTACTTGATGAAGTTTTCATCAACTTCTTTGCCAATTTACCAGAGGATTCTTTTTGAATGGAACCCTGTGTATCTATTATCAAATCTTTTGATGGACGGGCTTTCTTAATTGATGCTTTCTTGGTCTTAGCATTTTTATGTATGCTAGTAGGTTTCACAAGCCTATTACTTTGATCCCAATTAATGTGGCTGTTGATATTATGCTTATCATAAACTTCCATAACATCACGCAGAAAGGATAGCATCTTCTGATCGTTGAGATTCACAGCCTGTTGATATAAAACGTTGTACATGCGTTTGCAAGTTTCAGTTTGCCCATAATTCTTTTTCATATTATTGTGATGACTACATAAAACTTGTCCGTTGTCAATAGTTGCTCTTCCCCCTTTTGATCGAGGTACTACATGATCAACATGTAGCTGTGCACCCTCTACCTCTGAAACCCCGCATATACAACAGCGATAATTTCCAGCCTCCAAAATCTCATCTCTTTGGGCTTGCGTAAAGGAATCCCCAGACACAGTGGATGGTTTATAATTTGGATCGTAACGATAACATCCATTTTTGATTTTTTGAAGAATTCCATCAGAATACAGCTGGCGAATTTGTCTATCTGGATCACGAAATGGCTTCTTAGTTCTTTTTTTGTATTCAACAGTTACCCAGTCAACGACTTCTGCAGTTAGAACATTTTTGTTCGCATTGTTCTTAAAAAATTCAAGTACAATATCCCTTTGAGTTATCATTAAAACGTTAAATCAAGCTGTGACAGTTTATGATCATTTGTTCTTTGGAGTGCTACTTTACAATATCCCTCATCAATTTCAATTCCGATACCACAACGTCCAAATTGCTTTGTCGCAATTAAAGTTGAACCAGACCCAAGAAAAGGATCAAGAACAGTGTCGCCCACATAACTAAATAGTTTGATGCAACGCTTTGGCAACTCTACAGGGAATGCAGCGGGATGACCTCCTGCACCTTTTTTGGTCTGTCCATTAAATGTCCATACACCGTTTGTCCATTCGATAAACTCTTCTCTTAAGATATCACTAGTTCCAGCAGTTGATTTTTTCCACTGATCTTTATACATGACAACAATAATTTCCACGGGGGCGATAACATATGGTGCAGATGCAGATAGCCACGATCCCCACGCAGTCCGCCTTGATATATTTCCTTCGTTCCAAACTATCGTTGAATGGTATCCATAACCGATAGACTTGGCTATGGTAGTTATATCTGCACCGACCGACTGTTGACCTCCTTTATTTTTGTCTAGAGGGATATTGAGACACATTCTTCCACTGGATTTTAACCACCGAAAACAGCGAGTGAGCCATTGTTCCGTCCAGTTCAAATAGCTACTGTAATCACCATTGTCAAGGCTTGAATTATACTCAATTTCTACATTGTAGGGAGGCGATGTAATTATCAAATCAATGGATTTAGGATTGATTAACTCTGTTCTAAGTACATCGTCATTGATAATTTTCACCAAACCATGATTCCCGTTTAATGTATCGTTATTTAAGCTCATAATACAGCGGTATCCAGTTAAATTTTCCACGAAAGCTGTATGTAAGTAAATGCTTATCAAGCATACCTTTAGAGATCAGCTCCCTAAGGTTCTCCAATGTCATTACCTTACACAAGACAGAGAGGAGAGAAGACACGCACAAGTAATACTGAAGATACTTGCGAGACATGCAGTGGTATAGACAGTGCTCCAATAATGACTGAAAAGCCTCTATTCTGCCGGTGTTCATCGTCCCTTCATGTATTTCTTGACCGAACATTAGCTCCTTGAGCTTCTCTCTTTAGCACGTCATTATTCCTTGAATCACCAGTCAATCTATTTGATGAAATGACTGATCGGTAAGATTGATGCCGCTCAGTTGGTCTATTCCCCATTAAAGCGATTTTCTGACACATATACATAAAATACAGTAAAATTGTTGAATAATTGCAATCAATGCGTGGAATATGCCGTATTTAATTTTACAATTTCATTTCAAGATGTCCTACCAAATTACTTACCATCATTCTATTCGTGAGAGATGTTTTTATAGTATACAAATTTATTCCAATAACATTTTAAATTCGTAGACCGATAGGCTCATCATTATAGACTAACTCAACGGTTATTCAACATCAATCTAAATTGACAATTCTACTGAATTGGTCGTAACATAGGGATCACGGGAGGTTTGATGGTCAGATTATCCTATTTCTCCTTAATTTTTAGTTCAATATTCGTGAACTATTGCCATGATTTTTTGTACTTTCATTCTGTAGAGATCATACCCCATGGCGAAAAGAATCAGCCCATACTCAAGAGGTCGCACCCAGTCGGGATGTGCAAACGGGTGCATGTCAAAATTATTCAAATTCAACCCAGTGATATAGGATAGTAATACAGCCACAGATGCTGTCCATGCCCATGCACTTGGGCGAAGGACTGCAAAGGGAAGTAACCACAGGAGATACCACGAATTAACGACAGGCCAGATGGCCAATAACCCACCATAAATCCAATCTCCCCGAACAATGAAACCTGATCTTTGATGTCTGAAGACGAGATAATAACTCAATAACCCAGCGATTAACAAAAAACCACATATCATCCGTGCTGTTGAATTCGACATCCACGGTTTTAATAACCCAAAAAAAGCAGCGTTAAACTCCCACTCGCGGGTAAACACGAACAACGTGTCTAAATCTGTACTACCCTGCAAAATAAAAGGTAAATAAATGAGACCTAGTGTCCCGATAAAGATTCCCCATACATGTATTCTTGTACGAAGTAAGACAAATGGGACAACCAACAAGGCAATGACTTTGGCACCTACTGCTAATGCCAAACAAATGGCCGCGAAATATATTCTATTTTTTTGAGAAAGAATGATCGCAGTCACTACTAGGCACACAGCAATAATATCTGGATGAGCGGTAAAGGCAATTTCTTTAATGACTAGTGGACTCCATGCATAAAGAAGAACAGCTGGTAATGGTGCCAAACGAATCAATAGGCCTATCGTTATCAAATCAAAGAGAATCATCAGTACTTGCAGTGCTGTGACACTCCCTGGACTGAGTAAATAGCCACCTAAGAATACAATCTGAGTTATTGGACCATATATTGTTGGTAACTCAGGATAGTTGATACCGTCAAGAATTCTCTGGAACTGATCTGGAATCCCCAAATCTTGAAAAAAAGCCTCTGGAGCAATTCCATACGGCGTACCATCCTGAAAGAATCGAAATGCGTCCCACAAGTATCTGTAATAATCATCTTCATAGAATGGGCCGCCTATCAATCCGCAAATCCTAAATAGGATAGCCCATAAGATCAGTTGACGAATGGATATTTTTTGTTCAGGATGTTGATGAAAATACACATAAAGTAAAAAGGTGATGGCAGCTACACAGATTGAAAGACCCAGAAACAGTTGAAGCGATGGATCGCCCGATCTTTGGGTTACCCATGTGAGGACTCCGTAAGCCAACAGACATACGAATCCACCTACATCAACTGGAGATACAAACCGCATCACATCAACCAGAGTTCAAATTTGGAAATATCATAGCATGCGTAAGGATCTTCCAAAATAGCACATCCAACTGAAAGTAGTGATATAGATTGATGATTGCATATGGACGGTTAAATGTCTCATGATTTTTCGACCTAATGCTCATCATACAAAAAATAGATCGTCAAACACCCATGACAAGAATTTTGATGAATATTCACTTCATCAATTAAGATTTTGAAGTATCTTTTCAAAAATTCATATTTCAAATTAGATGACCTGCTTTACTTTTCTGAAACCATCTTTCTGGACGATCTTGATTGCATTCTCTTTTGTCCTCTTCCTTGTGAACTCCAGTCTCTCTCAACATCAGCAGGATGCCTCTCTTCCTGAGGGAGCTGGTAAAATGTTGGTTGAGCAACTATGCACATCGTGTCACTCACTATCAACCATCACAAGATCTGGTTTTGATGGGGTAGAGATGTGGAAATCTGTTCAAGAATCCATGATGGTTCTTCATGAAGAAGAGGCTGCAATCATTGCTCAATACTTGTCAGACCATTTTCCTGCTCAAGAAGATCGAAAGCCAAATCTGATAGATGGTCCAGTAGACATTGACATTCAGGAATGGATCGTCCCAACACTGGGGCAACGTTCACGTGATCCAATTGAGGCACCCGATGGTAGCATCTGGTGGACTGGAATGTGGGCAAGCCTTGTTGGGCGGCTTGATCCTACGACAGGAGCTATGAAAGAGTATCCGTTGCCCCCTGATGCCAAGCCTCATTGCATCATCCCTAATGATGATGGATCCATTTGGTATACAGGTAATAGCAATGGCACGATAGGAAAACTTGATCCGACCACGGGAGACATTACAGAATTCCCCACCAAATCCAAAGATCCACATACAGCCGTCTTTCACCCAAACGGTCAACTCTACTTCATGTCCCAACGATCGGCTATGCTTGGAAGACTGAACCCCGTCACGGGAGAACTTACCGAAATAGATACAGAGCCACGCCCGTATGGAACCATTGTTGATCACGATGGAATGGTTTGGATCGCTTACAATGGAACCAATAAACTGGCTAGTATGCACCCTGAATCTATGGAAATCCAGTACTATTCTATTTCCGATGATGGCACTCGCATTCGCCGACTTGGTGTTGATTCTAAAGGTATGATCTGATATGTAAACTCATCCATGGGACGCATTGGTCGCTTGAACCCTGATACTGGCACCATTAAGGAATGGGACTCCCCGAGTGGGGCTCAATCCCATCCCTATTCGTTAGCGGTCATTAACGACAAGATTTGGTATAATGAATCTGCTATGCGCCCCGATGCATTGGTTCGATTTGATCCTGAGACGGAGTCATTTCAAAGTTGGGCTATTCCCAGCGGCGTTGGAATCATTCGCCATGTTTGGGTGACACGTGAAAACAAACTCTTGATTCATCAAAGTAGCTCCAATCGAGTTGGGCTTGTTACCATTCATGATATGGCGAATTGAGATATTCCTCGGAGAAAGGATCTTACATGGATGATCCATCGTCATGAGCCCAGTCACCAGCATTTTTCATCATCATCCATCTAATAATGCTTTCCCGACTTGAAAGGTAACCGATCCATTGTTTTGTGCATGCTCTTAATACCGAAGTGTACCCTGAATACTCATGCTCATATCAAAACTAGATTCTTGGTGGTGATGGGCTAATCCAGATGCTGATATTGATATTCGATTCCACGGACGAAGTTCTCCGCCCAAACGTAACAGTCTCCCTTGAGACAACTGAGTCACTCCCACAATGGACCGAGCTGTCCCAACACTGACTGGAAATCCATATCCTAATTCTACCTCGGTACGTTGCATCCCCGAACGCAATGAAGTTGCATTGAGAATCGTCTGTTGCCTATAGAATGACCTATGATGAGTGGGCCCCCAAGATGGACGTATGCGTATCATGAACCCCTTAGATGGATTCCCCACCTGAATGGATCCTGAAAGACCCCATTCCGTGAATCCTGCAGCAGAGTGAAGCACCAACCCCTGAGAGCGTACTTCACCACGAAGATTCCATTGAGGATAAGCAACATGTACACCACCTCCTATCTCCAATCCTGTTCCCTTCTCTACATCCCCTCCATCTTGGCGAACATTCGCATCTAGGAAAGGACGAATCCCATCACTCATGTGGAAAGAACTCTCCATTCCCAACCGAACTCGGATGACTTCGGCTCGAAGTCCAGTGACATTTACATGGGCATCGGTCAAAAGGACATCACCATAATAACGTAGTTGAGAGGTACGTTTTGATGCCAAGTTCCCCTTAAATCCAATGGCTCCAAATCTGGATGTTAAATCTCCATTGAGATGTTGCACTTCGGCGTTACCCCATCCATAACCTCCGCTCATCCAGATTTCCCATTGAGAAGATTGGTACGACACATATGGATAGATTCCTGTGAGCCCTGTTTCAATTGCACCGTCACCATCGGGTACCTTAAACGTTCCCTTTCCATGACTATGAGCCACCATCATACCAGCCATCCAACCTGTTTTCCATTGATAGTCGGCTCCTATCATCGCGGATGATACATCCCCACGCAACATGATTGAACCCTCATCTTGGCCTTGAAACCGTCTGAATGCTCCCCTCCCCCACACTCCAAGCTTTCCAGCTGATCCTGCAGTTATCTTAGTAACCTTACACCCTGAGAGTAACTCTCCTAATGATGGTGTCCAGTCGGATGTTGTAAGCCAAAGCTGAGCCGTTTGTACACGTTCAACTGTAGAACAGGAGGATCCAGATGGTTGCAATCGCTCCTGTAATGCCTCGGTGAGTTGAACCGAAAGGGTACGCACAAAGCGGGCGGTATAGGCTACCATAACGTTTTGAGCGATCTCAGTTTCTTTCTGTATCACCGCAATGGCAATGTCTTTGTCCATCTGTGTGCTATTGGATGATTCCAGATGTACATAAAAAATCTGTTGGTCTTCACTGGATTCCTTTTGTAAGAGAGGAATATCAATGCTCGTTTGCATCGTTCCGGGCGTAAAGGTTGCAGTCCCCGATTTTGCGGAATAATCTTTCCCAGCACTAGCTGTTCCATCTTTGGTGCGGTAGTGAACCGAGATAGAGTAAGGACTCGGTTGTGACAAATGAAGCTGGAAGGTCATCAAACCGGCATCTTGACTGGCCACTGCATCACGAATTGCGATGGTCGGTAAACCCCCGTCATCATCAAGGATGGTTGCTGTTGCAGAGCCACGATGAATGATAGCATTGGTGGATGCTGAGGAAAGTATCACCGTAAAATTTTCACGTTCCTCTTGAATGATGTCGTTAGTGATTTCAAACTGAACCACCCCGCGAGTCCCACCAGGGTCAAAGATCACGATCCCCCGTGATGCGGTATAGTCTTCCCCGGCAATGGCAATTGTTCCCTCAAGAGGATCAGAAGTTTGATACTGAACCGTAATGACTTCATCTATACCATGGCTCAGTTCTAAGGGCAACCGAACCACGCCAGCTTCTTCAGAGGCCTGCCCCTCATAGATAGAAATCTTTGGTGCCCCCTTATCCAGAATCATAACATCAACAACCGCTTGTTGGCCATCATAATTACCTCCTGAAGCAGTGAAGGTGAGGATGACTGGATCATCAATGGTATCCATATCTTCCTTTGCATCTATAGAGATCGTTTGGATAGATTCCCATTCTGTGGGAGTAAACGTCAATGTGGTGGGTGCTATTTCTACATCCGTATTCTGATGTCCTGAAACAGAGACGGTCACATTTGATAATGGACGGGAATTTAGAGAAACGGTCAACTGACCTGAGTCTCCCTCAAAAATTTGAATCGTCCTTGGCGTAACAATAAGTCCTGCTGTATCTTTTTCTCTAATGGTAACCATTACAACTTCTTGGATCGCGTCATAACCCCCACCCGATGCACTCAAAATCAGATCAACAGGATCATCTTGCTCTGCATCAGAATCCTCTAATGCCATGAGTTCTACGGTTTTAACAGCACTCCAATCCGATTCAGAAAAGGTTATTAAGCTAGATGATTGAAGAACTAAGTCAGTACCTTGGTATCCCGATAAGGTCACTGTCACATCAGCAGTGGGCATCTGTGCAAGACGCACATCAAAATATGCAGATGCCCCTTCATCTATGATGATTGAAGGCTGAACAACCAGTGCGGCATGATCATCATCAATGATATTGACGACGAGTGTATGAAGAATATCCGAGTACTCTCCACCATTTGCAGACATCGTCAGAACCATTTGTTCGTCCATCATATTCTCATCCTGTGGTGCCGTGATGTTCACCTCGCTTAAGCGATTCCACTGATCAGGTGAAATGAGCAGCGAAGAAGGTACAATCTCTATTTCGGTTACTTGCTGAGTGCTGATCTGAATCTCTACCTCACTAGAAGGAATACTGGTGAGCGAAATATTGATCGTTTCTTGATTGCCTTCAAGGATCGTGATAGATGTTGGGACATTCACATCTGGATCATCATTGTCGGTAATGATGACCTCTGCAATAGAGTTGACACCAGATATTACCGAAGACGGTAATGAGCCAAATTCAATGGCGAAGGTTTCACTTTCTTCAATGAAATCATCATCGATCGCACGAATGGTCATCTGTCCCTCTAATTCCCCTCCACGAATCTCTACTTGAGGTAAAGATCTGATCAGTTGATAATCCGAAGTAGAGGCAGTGATAGGAGTCACTGCAAGGGGAATGGTGACCATATTGGTCAATGGACTGGATAAGGTAACCTTTATATTGGCTTCTTCCCCCTCCTCTATTGAATGATGATCTACAGACAGTGAAACCTTAGGTTTTTGCTGATCAAGGATGGTGATCGTCTTGGATAGAAAACGTCCACCTGTGACCAATGCTGGAAGTGCACCAAAGGCAACAGTAAACGTCTCTGAGGTTTCTACTTCTGCATCTCTAATCGTTTGAATCGTACCTGACTTGGTAACCTGTCCAGCAGGAATGATCAACTGAGATAGTGGAATATAATCTTGAGTTATAATCGCTGTACTACCATCACTTGGATAGATGAGTGGAATGGTCACATCTTGAAGTAATGCTTCTTGGATCGTGGTAGTTACAGTTACTTGATCACCCTCAAATACGCGAATTGGATCAACAGAAAGCAGTACTTCAACGGGTGGAGGCTTATCACCATCGTCTAGTATTGTAATGATCATGGAGCTCGGATCTCCAAGATCCGCGCCATTGGGTTTTCGGATACTCACGCGGAATTCCTCGTTCGGTTCAACGGTAGTATCATCCAAAATTCTGAGTGTACCCGATCCTCTGAGTGAGCCCGCATCTATGTTGAAGTTCCTCAAGGGAGCATAATCAGATGGTTCTGTATCCATATCTTCATAAATGAGATTGACTACGAGATCTGCGGGCATTGGCTTTGACAGGATTGCTGTGAGCTGAACCGAATTTCCTTCAGTAATAGGGTTTGGTGTCACCGATAGTAGTACCGAAGGGGGAGAAATATCCTCAATGATCTCAACTGATATCTCGGAGGTTAGTCCATTATAGCCACCCCCAGATGCACTCAATACAACAGTTTCCATGTCATTGAATACGTCCGTATCAGTTGCGGCAACGAGTGTTACCATGCGTGGATTGGACCAGTTGCTATCGTTTGCAAAGGTGAGCTCCGATGGTCGTGCGGTGAGATCTCCCACTGGAGGGATTTGAATCGTCATATCTGCAAATGGTTTAGCTGTAATACTGACATTCACATTGTTAGCACCACCTTCATGGATATTCAACGAAGCAGGATCTATGACAATTGATGGATGATCATTATCTCTAATCTTCACACCAACCTGCTTGATGAAATCATCCTGTCCAACCGCCGATGCAGTTAATGTTAAGTGAATCACATCTTCTTCATCAAAATCATCATCTTCTGAGGCGGTGAGGACGATTGTTTGATTAAGATTCCAGTTGGTCTCGTCAAACTCAAGATTCAATGGATTCGGAGGAGAGGGACCAAGATCAGTACCAACATACCCATCCATTATGATGGTCACGGTGCTAGGAGGATCAGCAAGAAGTTTGACCTTCAAATCAACCGAGGTCCCTTCTATCATTTGGATCGTTTCATCTGTATCAATGCCCTTAATGAGATCATCATCTTTGATTGTGACATTCACTGGTAAAGTTACATGATCATAGCCTCCACCCATGGCGGAAAGAGTCAGGATTATATCCTCGTCAATTGAATCGTCATCTTCAGAGGCGGTGAGTGTGATGGTTTGGGGAGCATTCCAGTTCGTACCGTCAAATGTTCGTTGGAGTGGATTTGGTGGAGGTTCTTCCACATCTGTACCAAGGTATCCACTGATTGACACAGCTACCTCTGAAGTCGGTGGTGAAGACAGTGAAAACTCTATGGTGGTTGACTCACCCTCTCGGATGTCTACATGGCTATCTGCAATGATTTCAGCACGATCATTATCATTGACTGTGACGAATAGTGCTTTGAGGGGAGGACCTGTTGTAGTTAAGGTCAGTTGCTCGTAGTCTGGATCAAAATCAAGATCTTCCTTAGCCCCTACGGTTACAATCTGTGGCTCATCCCAATCTGAGGGAGTAAATGTTAACTCTCTTGGAGCAGAGGCCAGCGTATCTAAATCTGTCCCGACATATCCAGTAATGATGACTTCAATATCACGGTTGGGTTCACCCTCTAATTCTACTTCAAAGGAGTTTGTGGCTCCCTCAGTGACGGATATAGACGGCTCTGAAATCTCTATATCTGGGGTATCATCATCTTTGATCGTCACCTCAACAGTTATGCTCTCACGTTCAAATCCACCACCACTCGCATGCAATCTAATCGTCTCTTTATTATCCACAAAATCGGAATCATCGCGTGTTTGAACAGTGACCGTCTGTGGCTGCGACCAGTTTGCAGTTGTAAATATAAGTGAGGAAGGAGTCGCTGAAGTACGCCCCCCTGAACTGATATTGACAGTAACATCATTACCACCAAAATCACCATGAGGTGAATCTGACAGCGTTACTTCAAACGTATCTTGATTACCTTCCACAATCGTCAGAGATGACGGATCAACGTCAATTCCTGGATCATCTATATCATTAATATTCACATACATCAATGCATTGATCCCAAAGTATATTGAACCTGGGGGACCAGTTACCCTAAGTGTCACTACAACTCGATCATCAAGATCATCGGAATCATGAGCAGAAGATATCGTGACAGTTTCAAAATTTGAACAGTTCCCTTGATTACAACTATGCCATGTATCTGCATCGTAGGTCACTTCATGGGGCGAGATGATGATGTCAGAACTCTTATCCCAATCGTAGGTAACGATGGGGTCAAGTGTAGGAATGGGGCCTGAGAAGTACATACCATCGGTAACTGAACTTCCCTCATCAATATATACCTCATAACCCTTTCTCTCCAAGATCATTACATCCATTGTGTAGGTTAAGCCAGTATAACCTCCGCCATCCGCAACAAATGTTAAGGTCACATAATCATGCACATCATCTTGATCCGATTTTGCAATGATTGTGATGGATTGTGATTGATCCCATTCATTTTGTAAAAATGTAACAGATGTTTCCAATAATTCTATATCTGTCCCACTATGGCCAGTGATTGTGAAGGTAACATCCGCCGAAGGTGGACCCAATTCTTTAAGAAGTTGTATTGGCCCTACTCCTAATCGGGTTCCCTCCAATATCTCCTCGGGAATCAACTCCCATGTTCTATCATCATCAATGATTGTCACATTGATCGTTTGAGTATTTCCGTCACTACCCGTGAGTGTAAGTGTGACAGATTCATCCGTATCGTCAGAATCATGTAGAGCCGTGAGGATTACTTCTTGCTTACTATTCCAGTTGGCAGGTGTGAATGTCAGAGACGTTATATTCAACGTTAGATCACTGCTCAGCCCCGTAATCGTAACCACTACATCACTACTTGGTTGTGCAGACAGATCAATATCATAGATTTTTGAGTTGCCCTCCAGAACTGTAACGGAGTTTTGAACACCTCTGGACATCTGTTGCACTTTCCAAAGCCTGTCCTCACGAAATTGGGATCCGTATGGATTGACTTCTTCAACGGGTGAGAAGAGCCATGGGTGGGTGGATTCGCTTACAGATGACGAATATAGAGTAAAAGAGGAAGCTGCCGAACTCAGAGTCTCCCCGTTGATTGGGGATGATCTAAACGGTGCTGGGTTATCCTTAATCCATACAATTTGATGACTTGGACTTTCGTGGAAATACTCATGGGTACGCAATGGTGGGTTAATTAAAGTTTGGCTGGATGATGGTGTACTAATCTGTATTTGGGGGGATTGACCTTGTCCAAGCGTCGCAGTTGGACACAAACAAATTCCGAGCACACAAAATACGATTACCTGTCGCATACATGCAGGAAGAACGCCCATCTCATAATGGAAACTCACCAACAACATATTTGAACAGAGTAATTTTCTTATTCAATCATTTACCGCAATACAAAAAATTCTTACCAATACCTTACAAGCCTCTGTACTCCACACCTAATGTGATGTTTCAGATTATCTAAAATTTTCGCAGAATAGTCGGATTTTTTTATTTTTATCCTTAACTTATTTGGATTTTATATCAATATACCTTAATTATTTATGGATTTGATGATTGTTGGGGTGGAGATTTCTGGGGATAATTTCGTTGACTTTCATGGAATCTTATTCATAGAATGTTTACAAATTTGGTATCCAATCTTTGGTGATCCATTGATTGGACAGAAAAACTATATCCTCAAAGATGGATCCACATTCTCTTTCCTTGACTCCTATCGGCAAGAGGGAGAGCTTGACATCATCCCGCTTCCCTCAATCTGAGGACTAACCTTGTGAGCCCCGATGATTGATGGGTGATTTTCATACATCTGATTGAAGCTAGCTCAGTGGAGAATCTTTTCATGTTTGGAAGAGAAATATCCAATATCAACTAAAATCGGAGTAGTTGAAGTTGATCTTACAATATTTTTTAGATGGAATTTAGACTTTGGTCGGTCACTATGAATCGTTCTATCGTTGTACTTAGAAATGTCTAACGTCAAGTAATCTGCCCTCTAAACATTTGTCATAAATCAAATTATTGAACTCTAAACGTATTCTCAAATGTAACTTAGGCAAACGATGATGGCTATTTATGAGAGCATAATAGATTTAGCTTCAGCGATTTCTAAAATTAATGGGTACTACCCTTCAGTTGAGGAACCCATGAAGAGATAGAGCGTTACTAAGTGATGATTCACTCTTGCAACGTACTGTTAATGGACTTTGATTTTAATGAAGATCGTGGACCCGCAAAATATTTTCATGGGCGGAAACAGATCATTCATATATTCAATGGTGCACTCAAATTCTACTGTGCCAATAAACGGGGAACCACCTTTCTGATCCAAGGAGCACCGGGAGCTGGTAAGACCGCATTGCTTGATATGCTGTCTCATCTGGCTAAACCTAAAGGCTGGGAGGTCGCGGATATCTCCGTAGAAGATCTATATACCCCTGCATCCATGGCACAGTCTTTGGGAGAATCGTATACGATTGATTCAGAGTATGCATTAAAAGGGGGGATTAAGTTCATTGAAGGTGGGTTTGTAGAAAGCGTTGCAGGTCATGCAAATCCAAGAGAAGTACTTAAACATCTGGCACCCGAAACTGGATTGATCTTACTGCTTGATGAGGCACAGCATCTAAACAATCTTCTTGATCCGCAAGATGTCAAAACTTCTGCAACGACTACTCTAAATGCTATACACAATGGTAAATTGGGGAAACCCGTCATGCTACTGACGGCAGGACTTAGCACCTCCGAGACAGCTCTTAGCTCCCTTGGGGTTTCAAGGATTGATGGTGAATGTACAGTACAACTTGGTCGATTGGACAAAGAGTCAGAGTGTGCCGTGATTCGAGATTGGCTCACGCAGGCAGGCGGAGCGGTAGGTGATCCGAGCAGATGGATTGATGCCATAGCGAAACAAGCACATGGATGGCCTCAGCATATCATATCCTATGTTAAGCCAGCCGTCGAATATCTCTGTTCCAATCATCATCTCATGACGGATGAGGGATTGGAGTTTGTACATGAGAAGGGCAATGAATATCGGGAGGAGTATTACCAAAAACGCGTGAAAGGCATTGACAAGAAGAAACGTCACGTTCTCGCAAAAATATTTGATGGTGTTCCATTAGGCGATACCATGGAGCTTGAAGATATCATGGATGCACTCAAAGAGGAATACACCGAAGAAGTGGCAGATAAACTTTTCAAGAAAGCCCTTGAGCAGGGAATCCTTGATGAGCACAAAGATGGGGACTATGGTATTCCCATTCCCTCCTTCCATACATGGCTGTTGGATCAATACGTTCGAAACAAAAGCCAAGATATCCCACCAGCACCGAAGCAGTTACCCGCCAAACCTGAACAGTTACGGCTACCGCCCAAAAAAGATGATCTATCTGGGGTGAAAAAAGAGAAAGGCGATGACAAGAGAAAAGGTAGTCGTGGGTTCTTAATGGAACGATAAACTATCATAAGAGTGTTGAATGAGATCCACGGTTGTGCATGTCATTGAAGGCTTACATGTCTCCGTTGCTCTTTGATTCTTTGCTGCCCATAGGCTAATCAAGATGGGGCATTTTTGAACGTTCCTCATCCAAAAACCTACCCCAAGCCTTCACGCCCCTGCGTGCGTTGCAGTTTCCACAAAGCCCAATCCGATGGGTAATGTCGTCTGGACCTCCTCGCTTTTTCGGAATCCTGTTATCCAAGTGCACATCTTCTTTCCGAAGTTCGTCCGTTGAGCAGTAAGGATTCCCGCACTTGCGTCCTTGATTTTTCCAGAGAATGAGCCTCATTTCCTTGTCCGACAAGTGTTTGATATCCGTCCGCTTTGGAGGATACTTCGTTGGTGGTTTCATGAACTGACCATCAATCATCTGTTCTATACCCGACATCTCACTTAATCGTCTTTTGTAACCTTTTGTTCAACGTCAATGAAAATCGGAGTTGTTGAACTTGATCTATTCATGTGTGGAAAACTGAGATTCTCCAGGAATTAATCTCCCTTTAATCATTAATACCGAAGTGTCCCCTGAATATTCACGCTCATATCAAAACGAGATCCTTGGTGGTGATGTGTTAATCCAGAGACCGAGAATGACACTTGATTCCACGGACGAAGTTCTCCGCCTAAACGTAACAGTCTACCTTGAGGCAACTGGGTCACGCCCACAATCGACCGAGCTGTACCACTGCTGACAGGAAATCCATATCCCAACTCCAACTCGGTGCGATGCATCCCCGAACGCAATGAGGTTGAATTGAAGATCGTCTGCTGTCGATAGAATGACCCGTGATGGGTGGGCCCCCAAGACGGGCGTACACGCATTATGAATCCCTCCGATGGATTCCCCAGCTCAATGGATCCTGAAATACCCCATTCCGTAAATCCATCAGCAGAGTGAAGCACCAATCCCTGAGAGCGCACTTCACCACGGAGGTTCCATTTGGGATAAGCAATGCGTAAACCGCCTCCCAGCTCTAATCCTATTCCCGTGTCTGCATCTCCCCCATCTTGGCGTACATTCGCATCAAGGAAGGGACGAATCCCTTGACTGATTTGGAATGCACTTTCCATCCCCAATCGAACACGAGTTACTTCAGCACGATGTCCCGTAACGTTTACTTCAGCATCGGTCACGAGGACATCACCATAATAACGTAGTTGAGAGGTGCGTTTTGATGCCAAGTTCCCCTTAAATCCAATGGCGCCAAATCTGGATGTTAAATCTCCATTGAGATTTTGTATTCCGGCGTTACCCCAACCATAACCTCCCTCATCCAAATTTCCCATTCAGAAGCTTCATAAGACACATACGGGTAGATTCCCGTGAGTCCTGTTTCAATTGCACCGTCACCTTCCGATGCCTGATAGGTTCCAGTTCCTTGGCTATGAGCCACCATCAAGCCGGCCATCCAACCCGTAGTCCATCGATAGTCTGCTCCTATCATGGCCGTAGAGACATCACCACGGAGCATCATCGCACCGTCATCTTGACCCTGAAACCGTCGAAATGCACCCCTACCCCATACTCCAAATTGCCCCTCAGATCTTGCCATGATCTTGGATACTCTACATCCAGAAAGCAACTCTGCAAGCGATGGAGTCCAGTCGGACATGGTATGCCAAAGCTGAGCAGTTTCCGCACGTTGAACCGCCGAGCAGATAGATCCTGCAGGGTGCAACCGTTCCTGTAATGCCTCGGTTAATTGAACCGATAGGGTGCGTGCAAAGCGAACACCGAAGGCCATCATTGCATTCTGGGTAATCTCTGCATCTATCTGAATCACTGCGGTGGCCACAGATTTTTCCACATGAGCGAGGCTAGATGATTCGAGATGCACATAAAACATCTGTTGCTCCTTATCGGCTTGCTTTTGCAAAAGAGGAACGTCAATGCTCGTCTGTATCGTTCCAGGCTCAAAGGTTACTGTCCCTGATCGCTCCGCATAATCTTTCCCAGACGTTGCTGTTCCATCTTCGGTGCGGTAACGAACCGAAATGCTATGAGGACTTGGTTGAGACAGATAGATTTGGAAGGTGATCACACCGACATCTGAATGAGTCACTGCATCTTCAATTGCAATGGTCGGGGTACCGCCGTCATCATCAATAATGGTTGCCGTTGCAGAGTTGCGATCAATGATGGCATTACTGGATGCAGATCTAAGAATCACAGTAAAATTTTCATGTTCTTCTGGAATACTATCGTCTGCGATTTCAAACTGAACCACTCCACGAGTCCCTCCTGGATCAAAAATGACGATTCCACGAGATGCGGTGTAATCTACACCAGCGATGGCGGATATACCTTCCAGAGGATCAGCAGTCTCATACTGAACTGTGATGACTTCATCAATACTGTGGCTAAGCTGTAATGGCAACCGAACCATTCCTGCATCTTCCGATGCCTGTCCCTCATAGATGGAAATTTTTGGTGGTCCCCTATCCAGAATGATAACATTCACATCTTCCTGTTGGCCATCATAGCCGCCTCCTGTAGCACTGAGAGTAAGGGTGATAGGATCATTGTCACCGTCAGAATCATTCTTCGCTTCTAAGTAGATGGATTTGCTGGATTGCCAGTCTGTGGGAGAAAAAATCAAACTCTGAGGGGATACTTGTACATCTGTATTTTGGTGTCCTGACACTGAAACCGTTACACTCCCCTGCGGTCGTGAACTTAGATAGACATTCAATTGATCTGAACCTCCCTCAAAAATTTCAAGGGATGTTGGCGTAACAATGAGCCTTGCTGAATCCTTTTCTCTGATCGTCACCATAACGAATTCTTGGACTGCATCATAACCACCACCTGATGCATCCAAAATCAACTGTATAGGATCATCTGGCTCCGCATCTGAATCCTCCAATGCCATGAGTTGTACGGTTTCAGGTGCGTCCCAATCCGATACAGTAAAGGTAAGTAAGGCAGACGATTGAAGAACCAAATCGGTGCCATGATATCCTGATACCGTTACTGTCACATCCGTAGAGGGCTTCTGTGCCAGACGCACATCAAAAGATTGAGATGCTCCTTCATCAATGGTGAGTGAATTTGGAACCACTAGTGTAGCTTGGTCATCATCAATAATATTCACCAGAAGCATATGGCGGACATCCGAGTACTCTCCACCATTAGCGGTAATCTTCAGAGTAATTTTTTCACCCTCAACATTATCATCCTGAGGTGCAGTCAAAACCACTTCGTTCGGTTGACTCCACTGATCGGGTGTAATCATGAATATAGAGGGATCAACTTCTAAACCAACTTCTTCCTGACCTGTGATCCGAATTTCTACCTCCCTGGAAGGAATACTGGTAAGCGAAATATGGATCTTATCATCATCTCCTTCAAGGATGGTTATAGATGTTGGTATGTTCACTATGGGAAAATCATTGTCGATAATGGTAATCACTTCAGTAGAATTACTCCCCATTTGTACCGAAGACGGTAATGTGCCGAGCTCCACGGTGAAGGTTTCATGTTCTTCAATGAAATAATCGTCTATCGCACGAACGGTTGTCTCTCCTTCTGTATCTCCCCTATTTATCTCTATATTAGATGATGAACTGAGTATTTGATAGTCCGACGAATTGGCAGTTCCATTGATCACATCAAGTGGAATCCTTACATCATCTGCCAGCGGACTAGACAAGGTGATCTTTACTTGGGTTTCTTCTCCCTCTTCTATTGAGTTACTATCTACAGATAGTGAAACGGTCGGTTTTTGCTGATCAAGAATGGTGATCGTCTGAGAGAGAAAACGCCCACCTACCACTTGGGACGGAAGTGCACCTAAGGCGACTGTAAATGTCTCAGGATCTTCAATCACTGCATCTCTGAGTGTTTGAATGATTCCTGATTGCGTAACCTGTCCAGCGGCGATGGTTAGCTGTTGCAATGGAGAATAATCTTCTGTGATCACAGCTGTAGCACCATCAGGGGGATAGATCAGGGGAATCGTCACATCCTGGGACAGTGCCTCTTGAATCGTGGTAGTTACGGTCACTTGGCTACCCTCAACGACGCTCGCTGGATCAACAGACAGTATTACTTCAACAGGTGGAGGCTTATCACCATCATCCTCAATAGTAATCACAAGGGAGCTTGGATCGCCAAGATCAACTCCACTGGGTTTTTGGATACTCACACGGAATTTCTCATCGGGCTCAGCGATGATATCATCCAAAATGCGAAGACTGCCTGATCCGCTGAGTGCATTAGCGGCTATGTAGATACTCGCCAGAGGAGTATAATCAGATGGTTCTGTATCAATATCAGCATAATTGAGATTGACGCGGAGAGCTGTAGGCATCGCCTTAGACAGCGTAGCTGTTATTTGAGCGGTATTTCCTTCTACAATGGGGTTTGGAGTGACCGATAATAGCACGGTAGGTGGAGAAAGGTCCTCTATAATTTCAACCGAGACCTGAGCGGTTACACCATTGTAACCTCCCCCAGATGCGACAAATAGAACCGTTTCTTTATCATTGTCTACATCCCCATCAGTGGCGGCAGAGAGTGTAACCGTGTGCTGATTGGACCAGTTAGCATCATTGGTAAAGGTGAGTTCTGAAGGTCGTGCTGTAAGATCTCCTACGGGAGGGATTTGAATCGTCATTTCAGCCAGAGGCTTAGATGTAATACTCACCTTCACATCTTTGGAATCGCCTTCATGCATATTTAAAGACGTAGGATTTACGGTAATCGCTGGATCATCATTGTCTCTGATGGTCACACTCACGATCTGGATATAATCATCCTGTCCAACTGCGGATGCGGTCAGTTGGAGATCAATGACATCTTCGTCATCATAATCATCGTCCTCGGAAGCACTAAGAATGATCTTTTGATCAGTGTCCCAGTTAGTCTTATCAAACTGCAAACTCAATGGATTGGGAGGGATTTGACCAAGATCGGTACCATCATATCCATCCACCATGATGGTCACTGTGCTCGGTGGAGCCGTAAGCAGCTTGACATCCAAGTCATAGGATCCTCCTTCGATCACTTCTATATATTCTTCTACATCTATTCCGCTGATTAAATCATCATCTCTGATTGTCACATTCACGGGTAAGGTTCTACCATCATAGCCTCCACCCGTGGCAGTAAGCGTCAGGGTTTCATCGTCATGGAGCGAATCTTCATCTTCAGCGGCGGTGAGTGTAATGGATTGCGAAACATTCCAGTTCGTCGCATCAAATGTCCTCTGGATGGGGCTCGGCGGAGTTTCTGCCAAATCTGTACCATTGTAGCCACTGATCGTCACAATCACTTCTCCAGTCGGTGGTGAAAAGAGTGAAAACGCTATGGTCACTGACTCGCCTTCTCGAATGACTACATCGGTATTACCGATGATTTCCGCACGATCATTATCGGTGACCGAAACGAACACCGTTTTGGACGGAACGCCAGTGGCTGTTAAAGTCAGTTGTTCATTCTCACCATCAAAATCAGGATCTTCCTTCGCACCCACCGTTACAGTCTGAGGTTCATCCCAATTTGACGACGTAAAGGTTAATTCTCTCGGAGTAGATGCCAGCGTATCCAGATCCGTCCCAATGTATCCAGTAATGGTGACGTTGACATCACTGTTGGGTGCACCTTCAAGCTCCACATCAAACGTATTAGTGCCACCCTCAGTAATGGAAATAGACGAGTCTGAAATCTCTATTCCAGGAGTATCATCATCTTGAATGGTCACCTCTACACTTGCTCTCTCGCGATCAAAGCCACCACCACTCGCCTGCAATCTGATCGTCTCCAAATCATCTTCAAAATCGCTGTCATGATATGTTTGAACGGTGACCGTTTGAGGTTGTGACCAGTTTGCATTTGTAAATATGAGTGTGGAAGGATTGGTTGAAGTACGTCTCTCTGAAGTGATGTTCACGGTGACATCATTACCCCCAAAGTCACCCTTCGGGGCACCCGAAAGCATTACTTCAAATGTTCCTTGATCACCTTCGGTAATCGTTAGAGATGATGGATTCACTATGATTCCTGGATCATCTTTGTCGTCAATATTGACATACCAGATTGCATTAACTCCAATGAAGCGGCCCCCAGGAGGGCCTGTCACTAATAGTTTCACGGTAACTTGATCATCCTGATCATCGGTATCCGAATCTGCCGATGCCGTTACGAATTCTCTGGCTGAACAGGATCTCCATCTTCCTTCATCTATACAAGTGTGCCAAGAACTTGGATCATAGGTGACTGTTTCAGGACTGACAATCAGATCAGAAGTCCTGTCCCAATCAAACGTCATGATTGGATCTCGTTCTGGGCGGCTTCCTCCCACGAGTTTAAATCCTTCCATGATTGACCTTCCTTCATCCACATAGCTCACCATCCGAGCTCTCTCCACGATTGTTACATCCATTGCATAGGTTAAGCCGGTATAGCCTCCACCGTCAGCAACAAATGTCAAGGATACATGATCATACTGATCATCATGATCGGAATTTGCTATCAAAACGATTGACTGCGGTTGATCCCATTCATTTTGTAAAAATGTAATGCTTGTCTCCAATAATTCTATATCTGTTCCTTCATGCCCAGTAATTGTCATCGTAACATCCGATGAAGGTGGGCCTAACTCTTTAACCAGCTGAATTGGCCCGCCTCTTGAGCGGCTTCCCTCTTCTATCTCTTTGGGAACCAATTCCCATGTTCGTTCATCATCAATAATCGTCACACTGATGGATTGTGTAGTTCCATCATCGCCCGTGAGAGTAAGTGTGACAGATTCATCGGAATCATCAGAGTCATCCACAGCGGAAAGGATGAGTTCCTGCTTACTATCCCAGTTGGCTGGTGTGAACGTCAGAGATGTTACATTCAAGGTGAGATCACTCCCCTGCCCCGTTATGGTAAAAACTACAGCACTACTAGGTTGTGCTGAAAGGTTCACCTCATAGGTTTTTGAGTTGCCCTCCAACACCGTAATGGACTGTTGTATGCCTCTGGACATCTGGTGTAACTTCCAGAGTCTGTCTCCATTGAATTGGGATCCATAGGGATTGATATCCTCTGAGGGCAAGAAGAGCCATGGATGGGACGATTCGTAGACGGAGGAGAACCGTTGAGCTAATTGGGGAGCAGACCGGCTGTCTTCGTTCAGTGGAGATTGTTGAACATTTTCATCAATCAGTTGAATCGTATAGATTGGACTATCGGGGAAATATGCATGGGTTCGCAAAGGTGGGCTAATCCAAGTTTGACCGATTGACGGAGAATTAAATTGTATCTGTGGTGATTGATCTTGGCCAGAAGAAGTGATTGGAAACAATAAAAGTCCAAACACAAAAAGTACTATTGCCTGTCGTATACATGCAGGAAGAATGCCCATCTCAATATGGAAACTCACCAACAACATATAAATACAGGTTCAATTTCCTATTCAATCATTCACTGCAATTCAAATCAATTCTACAAATACTACGCTACTCTAATTCGTATACTTCCAGAGATCTTGGAGTGTTTCAATGATTGAAATGTTACTGGTCGTACAGGGTGGATTACGATTCAGAATATAGATGGTTTCAATAACGGTTCTACATCACTGCCACAACATTCAATGAGCAGAAATATGTTCCATGAGAAGAATCTACATGACAAACCTTTCTGCTTACGACTACCCTCAAACATTCATTTTTTTGATTATTTACTAATGAAACTACCCTGACACTCGAACTACATTCGAGATTTTTCTGTTTGGAATATTCGGCCATTTCAAATCTATTGGAATCGACCATATTGGGGCACTTACTTCTTAGTGCCTACTCACCTGTTTCGTAGGAAATACCGAATCCTTATCTTGGAAGCAGATATGATTTCAACCTGGTGGATCCAGATTTAATGCTTTGTTGATGCCCAGAGATCTCGGATCTGCTCAGCAGTCTTCTTATGATGGGCAGATTTACAGATCATTTGACAGTTCTCATCATCGGTCTTCCCCCCTTCTGACCAAGGCTTGATGTGATCTGCTTCCATTTCTTCAATAGGCAACTCTTTGTCGGTGATTGCACAAATCCCTTCCTGTCTATCATAAGCTGCCTGACGCTGTTCTGACGTGAATGCACGACGATGGAGAAACTTCTCATCACCGGATAACACAAAGGAGTATATGCCAATCTGGTTCACCTCTTTAGGATCACATTTGAACAGATTCGTTACTTTTTCCGCAACCTCCACTGGGTCAAACTCTTCATCCTTAAACTCACGATAGAGACTTCCCCAATCTACGGATTTCATTTTGGATCGGTAATTCTTTGAGTTCATAGATATATTGAATGTGGTTTCAATCCATTCGTACATATTGTTGAAGTAATTCCACAAGTGCTCAGCGGACTGTTCTTTTCTGTGTTTTGCCATGTACTCACGGATGTCATCATCATTACTGGATCCAATCCTCCAGATCAGGATGCGTTCAAGGTGATCTTGTCGCTCTCGCTTACCACTCATATATCTTCCGCACATCACTGCTTGGCCACCTTTCTTGGTGAAGTAACGCTTTGCATCTGTTACCCAAGGGCCGTTATAGATGGAGTTCCTTAATTCCTGATTCGACAGTTCCTTAGCACCAGTGTTGATGGTCTGGAACCAACGCATCAGTTCATTTGCATTCCCTTCACAGACATGCACATGCAGTTTGTAATCTAAAATGCGTTGCCGATCTGTTTCGTGTAATCCATGCCAGTACTGGGTATCTCCATCACCGATATGAACGGAAAACTCACGATTTACGATGAACTTACAGATCGTAATGATTCGTTGTTGTCCATCCAACAGCTCATAGTCATATTCACTCTTTTCGGCCTTTGCAAAGTAGATGAGGTTCACGGGGCGGTCATGATAGATCGACTGGATCAGTGCTTCCTGAAAGTCTTTCTTGCCGTCGTAGATATATTCCCTCTGATAAGGTGGTCGGATATTGAGCATCCCACCATACCCGATGACCTGTCCATCCTCATTATCCCAATAGCCTTCAATGATATCTCCGATTGAGATTTTGTGTTCGTGAATATCCATTGATCAAATCTGTTTGTTGCGAATGATGATGCGAAAATAAGGACATTTCCCATTGATGCTTAAATCCTTACCGTCATCTCCTTTCCTAAACCGAATGATCTCAAACTGTTTGGGATTATATTTGTCCAAAAACGTGATAGGAACACCCATTGCCCCCCCCCAATTTTTTGGGATTTCCTTGACTTTACCTACCTCAATAGCATCATAATTGTCGTAGTGGGGGTATTCTTCAGGGGAGTATCTCTTGTAGAGGATTAATTTCTCGTTACGCTTTTTATGGGAGAGATTCGTGAACCAGCATATATTGCCGAATTTCTGATACCATTTTCCAGTGGACTCATCAAACTCAGACTTTTCATTGCCCTCACGCACTTCAAATCGCTTAACGCTTCCCATGCCCATCCAAATCCTATTCTCCTTTATCAACGGAAACACTTCCTTATAGGTGATGGCATTCATTGGCCCAATGATAAGAAACTTCTTATCGTACTCCATCAACTGAGTAATATATTCTCTAAACTTTGAAAAAGGCGGATTGGTCACCACAATATCGGCTTGTTTTAACAATTCAATGCACTCCGCACTGCGGAAGCTCCCATTTTCCTGCAAAGGTTTAACATCAATTTCATCGGTATCTGGGCGATTGTTACCGTCCTGATCACCTTCATACTCCAAATAGACTGCCCTCTCCGAATCATGCGAGGAAAACAGATCCGGTTGTTGATTCTTGTAGCAAGTTGTAATTAATTTCTTGAGCTCATAAAACTCAAACTGCTTGGAGAAGAATCTGAAGAAGTTACTCACCCGCGGATCATCACAATTACAGTAGACAACTTGGTCTATGAAATGATCTTTGTAGTGACGCAGTTCGTTTTCAATATCAACTAACTGCGTATAGAACTCGTCTTTTTTAGCGTTCTTTGCAGCGTGAAGATTAACATTTGGGGCCATTGTCGGAAATAGATTCTCTAAAACTTAAAACGAAATAATGCACCACTTAAGATGCACTATATGATTCGGTTTGATTTCACAGAATGAGTTCAATTGAAGTGTAAGCATGTAAAATACTGCTTTTTACCCAGATTGCAACTACATAAGAACATGGATTGCAACAGTACAGATGGCAGCAGATGCTGCCAAACCAATCAGCCAACGTAGCATATTATTTATTCGCTCAAGACGTTGAATCATTCCGTCAAGAAGTTGAATTATTCCTTCTATATGTTGGTTTATTCCGTCAAGAAGTTCCTGTGTTCCACGGATTTCTGCGAGAACCTCTTCTTCAAGTGCGTCAATACGTTCGTTCATTGCAACGATGCGTGCGATGGCGTATGAATACGCTTGTTCAAATTCAACTCAGTGAGTTCGCTCATTTCCCATACTTAGGACTGTGCGTATCAGGCAACTCCACAATAAGAGCAAATGACATGCTATGGATGTAGATGAAAAGATAATCTACTGAACATCTGATTTTTCAACAAAGCCTCAATAAGAGTCGAATTCCCTTCAATACCGAATCCTTAGACTGGTATGCTCAACCAGATACGAACAAGGATTCCCAAGGCACCCAATCCACCCGTACCAATAGCCACAAGAAGACCAATAATCCAACGATGTGTTTTTTGGATTGCGTCAACGCGTCGATTGGTTCCGTCAATGCGCTCATTCGTAGCACGAATTTCTGTGAGAAGAATTTCTTTGAGGGCGTCAATACGCTCATTCGTCATCTCAATACGCTCATTCGTCATCTCAAAACGTTCATTGACTCCGTCAAAACGGTCATTCGTTCCGTCAAAACGGTCATTCGTTCCGTCAAAACGATCATTCACAGCACGGATTTCTATAAGAAGAATCTCTTTGAGAGCATCAATGCGTGTAATAGCATCTGAAGACGCTTGTTGAAAAATCAGTTCAGTAAGTTCGTTTGTTTCTTTGGGAGTGCGATCTTTTGTATCAAGCAACTCCGCGATACGTGGAAAAGCCATGAATATAAATGGATGGCGAATGAAATGTAAGATACAACAAAAAGAGGATTATCTTTGCTTAACCCAAAAAGGTTTGCTTTGCGGGTAATAGAACTCCTATAACCCTCAACCTCTGCGTAGGTTCTCATAGTACAAGTACTCACTGAATTAATCCATGAATCATACGCTACCCCATTCCAAGTTATGGTTACTGATATTCCGAACATTTCTGTTCAACAAAGATCCAAACTCAAGGTGAACGCCATGCCATTTTAGAATGTCTGCTCTATTTCCTGAATGCGAAGCTGGTGGGAAGGTCCAACCGAACATGGTCAATCACCAATAGGGATACTCAACGATCTTCATTGGTACAATGAAGATCATTGAGTAGGTGCTACCTGAAAATGTCGCACTTTACATTGAAGGACGACCGGAAACCCTATACTACACCATCGCGTGACAACTTAGTACCACGCCTCCTCCGTGATGATCTTGTGTTGAGAAGAGATCGGATCTAAAAGCCACAGAACGGGGCAACCCGTCAACTGGTTGCGTCAGCAAAGTTCTGAGCAACCTGATCCCAGTTCACAACATGCCAAAATGCAGCCACGTAATCTGGACGGCGATTCTGGTAGTTGAGATAGTACGCATGCTCCCATACATCCAACCCAAGGATAGGGGTATCTCCCTTCATGTATGGACTGTCTTGATTGGCAGTGGAATATACTTGCAGACTGCCATTGGCATCGACAACCAACCATGCCCAGCCGCTTCCAAATTGTGTGGCAGCAGCGGTTGAAAATTTTGACTTAAAATCCTCAAAAGAGCCAAATGACTGACCGATGGCCTGTCCCAGTTCACCCGTAGGGTCTGCTCCCCCCGTAGGGCTGAGAACAGTCCAGAAAAGATTGTGATTGGCAAATCCACCACCATTATTGCGGACCGCACCCTGAATAGAACTGGGAAGACTGTCAAAACCACGTAACAGTTCCTCTATGGATTGATCCTGCAGATCTGGATGACTCTCCAGAGCCTTGTTTAAATTCGTGGTGTAAGCCTGATGATGCTTGCCATGATGGATCTGCATCGTCTGGTCATCAATATAAGGCTCCAGTGCATTGTGTGCGTACGGAAGTTGGGGAAGTTCAAAAGCCATCAAAGTAGAATGAATTAAATGAAAGATGTATTACGATGAAAGATCAGGATGGTTCATCATCCATCCACAGATCATTCGGTGAATTAGGGCGAACTGACATGAGTCTCTTAAAATCCGACTCTGTCAACTGACCGCTGATGCGAAGACGATCAAGTGCCTGAGTCACCGCACTCCAATCGGTAGATTCACCGTCACTGGAATCTGGGGTTAACATGAGCTTTTGGAGTAACTTTTCGATGTACTCCAGACTCTGAGGATGCTTAGACAAATTTAATTTGACCGAAAAGGTTGCACGACCCCGATTGATTTCCATCTCAATATGGGTTCCACGAATGCGAGATTGACTAGATTCAATAAAGACAATATCTCGATACAGAATCGTCTGGGAAGGTTCAAGATCTGAATTTTGAAAAATCAGCCGATCGTCAAGAAATACCGCCCCGTCTCTGCCATTGCCCAGAAACGTACCATCATACAGTGCAATGATATCTTCGGGATGAGCATCTTTAGCATAGTCCCTCGTCGCACCCTTGAGCCTCTTTTGGGGGATATCAGGGGTGACAAAAAGCCCTATTTTAGGAGCATGCGGCAGAAGATCCTGAATCAGCGATCGCATTGTCAATGACTATGGAAGCCCAAGAAGGGATCCTTGTGCAAAAAATGTTAAGGTGATATCTCGCACCTCAGGAATCAAACCAATCGCTAACAACAAGCCTGCACAAACCACAAGAACGCTAGCGGATGAAATCGGAATGGGAAACGTACTGGATTGAACGGCAGGGTCAGCATCCGATGGAGATTTCATCCAAAATACATAGAGAACCCTCAGATAATAATACCCCGAAAATACACTGGCCAATACCCCAACAATCGCGAGCCATGTCAGCCCTGCATTGACCGCAGGTGCAAAAACTGCAAGCTTGCCAAAGAAACCTCCCAACGGAGGAAACCCCGTCAAACTAAACATAAAGATGATCATCGTAACCCCAATCAGTGGTCGCTTAAAACCAATCCCCGATAGCGAATTAAGCGTCTGTAGCCTACCCTCTTTTCCATCCCATTCCAAAAGCGACATAGCACCGAATGCACCAATATTCATCAATGCATAGATCAACAGGTAATAGACGGCTCCAGCATAGGCCTCACTGGTCCCAGCTGCAAGAGCGATCAGCACATATCCAGCATGTGCAATGGAGGAATAGGCAAGCATACGCTTAACGTTATCCTGCGTCAGGGCAAGGATATTTCCTACGACCACGGTGGCGACTGCAAGGAGTGCCAGAGCAAGCTGCCAGTTGGCTCCACCAAGTTCTAAAGTTCCGATCCCATGATACAAGACCAAAATCAGAGCAGCAAATGCTGCCGCCTTGGAGGCAGTGGCCATGAATCCAGTTAATGGCGTAGGTGCACCCTGGTAAACATCGGGTGTCCACATATGGAAGGGAACCGCTCCAACCTTAAACATAAATCCGACAAGAAACAACGCAACTCCAACCCAGAACAGAGTCCTTAAATCACTGCCCGAATATCCAATGGCAAACTCAGAGAAATACATTGTTCCCGTAGCCCCGTACATCAATGCAATGCCATAGAGAAAAAATCCCGTTGCAAAGGCACCCAGTAAAAAATATTTCAGAGCACTCTCTAATGCCCCTTCATCGCTTCGAACCACACCCGTCAAGATGTATAGTGCAATAGACATGGTTTCCAATCCAACAAAAATCGTCACCATGTTATTGGCCGTTGCCAGTAGAATCATCCCACTGGTGGCAAACAGCATCAAGGCATAAATTTCACCGTAACTGCGCCGAATACCCTTGAGATAGGGTGCACATAAAACAATGGAAGCCAGCGTGCTCAGTAGAATGATCACACTGATAAATGAAGCAACACCACCCGTCTGAATAAGGGAAAAGAAGGCGGTTGATGACGGTTCCATGACCGCGAAGGATTCATATCCCAAAGCAATCACAACTGCCGCCGCTGATACCCATGGAATAGAGGGTGCATCATTGTCAAAAATGTCCCATACAAGGACAATGATGCCGATGAGGGAGAGCCATAAAATCGATGCTCCCCCAGCCAAGTCTACCAGAATTGTATCAAACGCACTCGAAAGCTCCATTGCAAGATTTACTGAATCGCAGCAACTTTTTCAATGGCTTTGGCAAGAACCACATCCAGAGATGTCACTTTATTTCCCGAACTGTGGGTGGTCAGCTCCACAGTCACAGAGTTATAGACATTAATCAGGATGGGATGATGATCAATGTTATCTGCAAAAAACGAAATATGCACGATGAATGCGATCGCTTCACGGAAATCACCAAACTTGAAGGTCTTGATCAGACGATCATTTTTATGCTCCCAATCTTGAAGAAGCGTCAGGGCTTTGTTAAGTTCGCCCTTCTCTAAAGGTGCTTGTTGACTCATGGATTCAAAAAGATTGAAATGATAGGTTGGTTGTTAGAAGACCCAGCCACTATAACGGAGAAACCATACCACCGCATAGACGGGTAACAAAATGGTAAGACCATACTTGATAAAATAGCCGATAAAGGAGGGCACATCCGCTCCATTGGATTCGGCAATGGCTTTGACCATGAAATTAGGAGCATTCCCAATGTAGGTCATTGCCCCAAAGAAGACGGCAGCAATGGAGATAGCAGACAGATATAAGTATGTCTCTTCCTTGTTCAGGGCAAATGCAGTCACTTCAGAGGCCACATTGATGTCCTGTCCAAATTTGCCCATTGCAGCTGCAAGAAAATTCAGATAGGTTGGAGCATTGTCCAGAAATCCTGATAAAATTCCAGTGCCCCAGTAAAAGGTGGTCGCATTCAGGCTGGAAGCATTGTTGGATGCATAATCCGAAATCAACGCCAATGCAGGAACCATACAGGCAAAAATACCCAAAAACAGCCAGCCGACTTCCCGAATAGGTTCAAAGGTGAACTCATTCTTTTGTAAGGCCTCTTGGTCACAAAACTTAAAGGCCAACACACACATGGAGAACATGATGATCTCCCGAATGCCAAAGGGGAGATGGTAGGTTCCAACCAAATCCAGAGGGGTATTCTTCAGGGATGTTATCACATTCGGATCAATGAATACACTGATGACGATGATCACTACAAAAATAAAACTGCGATTGCCTTGAATCTCAATGGTTTTACCTGACGATGATATGTCAGTTGTGGAGACGGCTTTATTGCGTGAGTCAATCACATAGAAAATTCCCAGTAATACAACCAATGTGGGAGCCCATACATACCATAGATTCGCCGCCGTCCAGAAAAAAGGAACTCCCCTTAGAAATCCAAGAAATAGCGGAGGATCACCGATAGGTGTCATCGCTCCTCCAACATTGGCAACAATAAAGATGAAGAATACAATGTGATAGGCTTTTAACCGTCCCTTATTCAATCGCATATACGGGCGAATAAAGAGCATGGCCGCACCCGTGGTTGCAATCAGGTTTGCAATCACCGCTCCGATGGAGAGCAGGGACACATTGACAAGGGGGGTCCCTCTTGCATTCACTTTCAAAAAAATACCGCTCGCTGCAATAAACAATGAGGCCACCAGTGCAATGAACGATAGATACTCTTGCAGAGCATGGAGCATTGAGATGCCATCCTGAAGAACAAAGAGATAATAGATGGTCACAAATGACCCCAAAATCACTGCATATTTTGGATAGTGATTATGCCAGTGGTGATGATAGAACAGCGGCCCCGTTGCAATCATGAGCAAAAGAAGAACAAACGGTATGACCAGCCACAATGGTGGTGGATCTTTTTTTTCATAGCCCCCATGTCCTTCATCATAGCTACTACCCTGCTCACTTTCCTGATTTGATTCATAGGAATCATCCATGCCCACTTCAGTGGAAGAATGCATCTCTTCTGATGAATCGGGCACAGTCTGCTGAGCAAACGCATAGCTATGAAAGCCTATGAAGAAAAGGATTAAAAACAAAGAAACGAGGCGGGAAAACGTCATGATACAAAAATTTAAGGCTCCAAGATAGCAGGGGGGGCTTCAGATGTAGAGGAAGGTAAAGGTCTCTGATTAAATTCAAAGATACGCTCAAGACTCGGATCATCCCTTTCGACAACAGCACGCTTATGCTCAATGATTTGCAAAAGATTCTCTGCTGCGGGTTCACTCACTTTAAGGAACGGTTGCGGCATCAAACCAAGAAGAATCATAAGAAGGGCCATGGGAACAAGAATCACCAATTCTCTCATATTCAAATCACTCATGGATCGATTCGCTTCGTGAGTCAAGGGACCAAAAAACATTCGGCTTAACATCCACAGTAAATAGACAGCTGCTAAAATAACACCCGTTGTCGCAATGACCGTAAGGGTCTGCATTCCGGGGGCATCACTGCTAAATGCACCTACAAGAATTAAAAACTCCCCAACAAATCCATTCAGTCCAGGAAGTCCTGCACTCGCCAATACCGTCAATACCATGAAAAAGGTTAGTACTGGAACAGATCTGGCAATTCCACCATAATCATCCATCATACGCGTATGCCTTCGCTCATATAACATTCCAAGGATCAAAAACAATGCCCCCGTTGAGATACCATGATTGATCATCTGAATCATGGCTCCCTGTAAACTCTCCAGAGTGAAAGCAAAAATTCCGAGAACTACAAAGCCCAAATGGCTGACGCTGGAATAGGCAACGAGTTTTTTTGCATCAGTTTGAGCACGGGAAACCAGAGCACCATAGACTATTCCAATGACAGCAAAGATGCCAATCAGTAAGGTATGCGAGGCCGATGCACTTGGAAACAGAGGAAGGCAAAACCGCACGAGTCCATACGTCCCCATCTTAAGCAGGATTCCTGCAAGAACTACAGAGCCCCCCGTAGGTGCCTGTACATGTGCATCAGGCAACCAGGTATGAAATGGAAAGAGAGGAACCTTGATCGCAAATGCAAAAGCAAATAAAACAAACAACCAAGATTGCATGCCAAACGGAACATTAAACGTCAATAGTTTGAAGTAATTGGTTGTAAAAACTCCATCATTGATCGCATTGCCTGCGGCATATCCTAAATATAGAATGGCAACCAGCATGAGTAGAGACCCAGCCATCGTATAGATCACAAACTTGAGTGCGGCATAAATTCTTCGTTCACCACCCCAGATGCCAATGAGGAAATACATTGGAATAAGGGTTAACTCAAAGAAAATGTAGAAAAGAAGAATATCAAACGCACAAAACACTCCCGTCATGCCGGTTTGCAAAATCAGAAGCAGGATATAGTAGGCCTTTGTGTTCTCTGTGATATAATTCCAGGAGCAGAGCACGATGATCGGCCCCAGAAACGTGGTCAGAAGAACCAGAAGCAGGCTGAATCCGTCAATCCCCACCAGATAGCGGACATCCAAACTCTCAGAAATGAGTGAAAATTCAACTCCTCGGAACTGCAGCTCGGCAGCATTCACCACATCAAAGCCAAACCACAGAGGAAGAGACAGTAAAAATGTAGCAAAGGTAACAAGCAGTGCAAACCATCGAATGGAACGATCACTTGGTGCGAAAAGCATCAACAGAGATCCCACCAAGGGCAGGAAAATGATGACCGTTAAGAGATTTCCAATCTCCATCAAAGAGGTTGAGGTTACAGTAGAAACAGGGCGATGATCAACACGGATCCCAGTACAATGGCAAGTGCATAATTCTGAACGACACCCGTATGGAAACGTCCGAACAGCCAGCTCAATACCATGGAAATTCGCCCAAATGCATTGACGATTCCATCAACAATGTACTGATCAAAGGGAGCAAATGCTTTTTGGGCACCACCAACCACCGGGCGTACGATCGTACGATCATAAAACTTGTCCCAATAATAACTGGATTGCCACCACCGATAGAGACCTTTAAATCGACTCTGAATCAGCTGATCTCCACTGAGTTCATACGTTCTGAAAAACCTCCATGCCCATACTACACCAACCACGGCAATCAGAGACCCTAAAAGAATTAATCCGATCTCAATGGGAACACTGACATGACCATGCATCTCGGGCTCTGCGACAGGGCCGAGATGATCTCCATGTCCGACCAGATAGTCATGAATCCAGTTGGATAATCCAATTTTTTCAGCAACCTTTGGGAATCCAATCACGCCACCAATCATGGATAATCCTGCCAAAACAATGAGAGGAAGTGTCATTGATCGCGGCGATTCATGAGGATGAATATTCTCATGCATTGGCCATCTCGGACTCCCCTCAAAGGTGAGCATATAGGAACGCATCATATAAAAAGCGGTCAGCAGGGCGATGATGATCCCGATCCCCCAAACAAGCCACGCATACAGATTACCGTTAATCCCATATTCAAAGGCCTTGAATAGAATTTCATCTTTGGAAAAGAATCCAGCCGTCAGGGGAATTCCAGCAATCGCAAGGGTGGAAAGCAGATAGGTCCATCGGGTGATGGGCATGTATTTCTTAAGCCCGCCCATCGTATTCATATCCTGTGCATCAAAGGATCCTTCATAGTCGTTGTTTTTCAGATCATGCTCCACATGATGCATTCCATGAATCACACTACCCGAACCGAGAAAGAGACAAGCCTTGAAAAAGGCATGCGTCACCACATGAAAAATGGCAACGAAAAATGCGCCAACGCCAGCCGCCATAAACATGAACCCCAATTGAGACACCGTTGAATAGGCAAGCACACGCTTGATATCGTTCTGCGTTAGGGCTATGGTGGCAGCGACAATGGCGGTCACTGCACCAACCACAGCAATGATGATCATCACATCGGATGCCATGAGAACAAGAGGGGAAAGCCTTGCCAACAGATAAAGCCCACTAGTCACCATAGTTGCAGCATGGATCAAAGCAGAGACAGGAGTCGGTCCAGCCATGGCATCAGGAAGCCAGACAAACAGTGGAATTTGTGCACTTTTACCTGTAGCTCCCAGAAACAGTAAAAAGACAACTGCGGTAATGGTGGACTCTGGCATCATCTCTATGGATGACAAAATCGTGCCAAAATCCAGAGATCCGATCTCCTTGACCAGAATGAACATGGCAATGAGAAAGGCAAAATCGCCCACTCTGTTGACAATAAAGGCCTTACTCGCGGCAGCACTGTTTTTCTGGTTTTCATACCAGAATCCAATCAGAAGATAGGAGCAGAGCCCTACCCCTTCCCATCCCAGAAACATCACTAATAAATTATCTGCCAGAACCAGATTTAGCATCATAAAGATGAACAGGTTCAGGTAGGCAAAAAATTTCCAGAATGATCGGTCACTGGCCATATAACCGATAGCATAGAGATGGATCAGAGAGCCAACGCCTGTAACCACCAGTATCATGATCAACGAAAGTTGATCCACTCTATATGAGAAGTCTACAGAAAAGTCACCAACCCCCATCCAGGTGTACACCGATGTCACAATTGGGGTATCCACGCCCTGAATGAATAGAGAAAAGGCAAGTCCAAAAGGAACAGCGACCATCAGCGTTCCAAGGGTGCCGATTAGTGTTTTATACTGACGCAGGCCATGTGCATAAAGGGGAATCAACCCCAGCACAGCCGCCCCCACTAGGGGCAATAGAATAATGAGCTGAATGGTCAAGTCAGTGGACATGATTGCACTTAGTGCCTGAACAACTTAATATTATTGACATCCACGGTAAGCTTATTGCGGAAGATAGCAATAACAATGGCCAGACCAATCGCCGCCTCAGCGGCAGCAACCGAAATAACAAAAAAGACTAGAATCTGACCCGATACATCCCCCATAAATTGAGCAAAAGCGACCAGTGTAATATTTACTGCATTGAGCATCAACTCGACAGACATTAAAATGATAATCAGATTGCTACGAAACAGAACCCCCATCACTCCGATGGAGAACAGTACAGCACTGAGGGTTAAATACCAAGGTAATGGAATTCCCATGTCTCTATTCAAATGTCCGTTTTGCCAAAATAACTGCTCCTACAGTAGCAACCAGTAAAAGAATTCCAATCATCTCAAAAGGAAGTACATATCGGGTGAATAATTGCTCAGCAATGTTTAAGGCTGTTCCCGTTTCTGGATTCTCAATGATCGCCGTAGACAAGTATTCAGATGTTGTGGATGTCGCGTACACCAGTTGTCCTAAAATAACCGTCAGAAGAACAAATCCAATGGCTTTCTTGGCATCTATCTGATCCAAACTGGGAACTGATCCAAGATTGAGTAACATGATCACAAAAAGAAATAAAACCATGATCGCACCCGCATAGACCAGCACCTGAACGACAGCAATAAAATCAGCACTGAGAGTCACATACAATCCCGCCACACACAGCATGACTAAAATCAGCCACAGGGCACTTTGGACAGGGCTACGCGAAATCAGCATCGCCAAAGATGCAAAGATCGCGATCAAACTGGAGGCAATAAAAAAGATTTCAGCAAACATCAATCGTTCGTCCTTGATCCATTTTGTACAAATTTACTCAAAATTCGGTAGCTGAACATCATGATTGCTGAGAAAGTTGACTTTTTTATTGGGGAGACCATCTCTCCAAATGAGAATGTAAAGCTGCATCAAATGCTGAACTTTGGATATCTTCGCTCAGAGGAAGTACGCTAATGTGATCTTGTTGCTTAAACATCCATGCCCCTAAAATACTCGTCCTGTCAACATGTTGCATCGTAATACGAGTCGGTGGATGAAGTACATATTGATGGAATTTTGTCGTTGCATCTTGCAGATCTGGTTCCTTACAGGGGTACAGCACATGAGCTACCGGAGCACCACAAACCATTAAATGAATCTCAAATGTTTCTTGTTCTTGATACAAAATCGCACCGGTTCGGTTTAACAATGGAGTCCGAAGAAAGTGCGGACGGGACTCCACCGTTTCCAGAGCGGTGAGCCAATCACGCATTTGAGCGGCCATTTCATACTCTTGGGCATGGGATGCTTTCTGGATTTCGGATTTTAAGATGCTACAGGCAGTTGGATCCCTTCCCTCCAAAAAACTTTTCACCTGCTCAAACGCATCCTTTTTCAGTTTCCCTCCAATCTGAGATGAGCTGACCCCCACCCCATCTCGCGTGAACGACTGAAAAGCATCTGTTGGATCTCCATAGATTGATATCAGAGCTCGTGCTACATGAATGGCTTCCTTCCGTCCACCCATGGGCCCATAATGGTAGGCACCGTCTGGCCGAATATGCTCCACGAGCGTCAACCATGTTGAATTTGAGATATCCCCCAAACGCAAGAATGGCCTCTTGCGATAGGACCGTCCGGCCTTGTTAAATGGAGGTGCATGCTCCTTGATGAGCTGGGATTCTAGGAGCAATGCTTCCAGTTCAGTCGATGTCGGAATGCACCGTACATCAACCACCTGCCTCACCATTCTTCGTATGTGTTCCTGATGCCCTTCTATACCCGAAAAATAGCTGTGCACTCTGTCGCTCAAAACTCGTGCTTTGCCTACATACAGCAGATGATCCTTCTTTCCAAGCATTTGATAGACTCCTGGTGAATCAGGCAACGTAGGAAGGATCTGCTGGCGAATATGAGTAATTCTTGGATTTTCTTTTTGCTTTGCATAGCGTTGATGTTGAAACTGAAGAAGTGCGTTCAGTTCTACTATATCATGCTGTTTTTCCAATCGATCAAGGAGATGCAGGAATACCTCATGGGTAGCCAATGCATCACTGAGTGCACGATGTCGGCTCTCGGTGTCAATATCAAAAAATGTGATGAGGCTACCCAAACTCCTTGATCGCAATCCTGAAAGCAGTCTACGGGCAAGACGTAAAGTACAAAGTTTTTTATTGTTAAGTGTGGGAAGCTGGGCCCGCTGTATCTCTTCCTGAATGAAGTTCCAGTCAAAAGAGCAGTTGTGAGCAACAAAAATATCGTCTCCCACGAAATCAATAAACGCTTGCAACACTTCACTGGCTTGAGGCTCCCCATAAACATCTGCTGTTGTGATCCCGGTGATGCGTGTGATCGCTCTTGGGATAGCACAGTTTGGGTCAATCAGAGTTTGGAACGTATCCTCAATCGTGTTGGCACGCACCTTGACGGCTCCGATCTCTATGATTCGGTTCGCGGTCGCACTCGTGCCAGTGGTTTCCAGATCTACAATCACAAATGTCGTTTCACGAATGAGCATCTCATCGCATGTGAATGAGTCAACTTGATCTTTTGTGCGTATCATTCTTTTAGGTTATTGTTCACTAAACCAATTTTTCTCATGTTGAAAGTTACGGTCATTGGAGCTGGTAATGTTGGAGCAACCGTCGCAGAATGCGTCGCTCGCAAAGATATGGTTAAAGAAGTCGTTTTAATTGACATTAAAGAGGGCTTGTCTGAGGGAAAAGCACTTGACATTACCGAATCTGCTCCCATTCACCTGTTTGACACCATTGTTCGGGGAGTGACCAACGATTATGATCAAACGTCCAATTCGGATATTTGTGTGATTACCAGTGGTGTCCCCCGAAGGCCTGGAATGAGTCGTGATGATTTACTGGGCATTAATGCTAACATTGTCAGATCCGTCACCGAAGCGTTTGTAGAACGCAGTCCTAATGCGATCATCATTGTGATTTCCAATCCTCTTGATGTCATGACCTATGTAGCTCATGAGGCGAGTGGCTTTGCATCCAACCGAGTCTTTGGGATGGCTGGGGTTTTGGATACTGCTCGATTTCGAGCGTTCATCGCCATGGAACTCAAGGCTTCGGTCAAGGATATCAATGCTCTTTTGATGGGAGGTCATGGTGATACGATGGTTCCACTTCCACGCTATACGAGCGTTGGTGGCATTCCCTTGACCGAACTTCTTTCAGCCGATCGGATCCATGCGATTGTTGAGCGTACCAAGAGTGGAGGCGGTGAGATTGTACAGCTCATGGGGACTTCAGCCTGGTATGCTCCAGGAGCCGCAGCATCTGAAATGGTTGAAGCCATTGTCAAAGATTCTGGCAGGGTCCTCCCATGTGCTGTATGCCCGTCTGGCGAATATGGCCTCTCAGATCTGTTCATTGGACTTCCCGTCCGTCTTGGTCGTCAGGGAATTGAAGAAATCATCACCGTAGATCTCACTGAATCCGAGCAAGCTCTTTTGGATGTTTCTGCATCGCACATACAGAGTAACTTTGAAGCACTTAGGCGTGTCTTGAATCAATCGGACGCTTGAGGACAGCAACTGTAGCACCCCAGCTGCTTGAATCTGCTGGCGTTTTCCATGAGTCTACCACAGTAGACTGTTTTAACACCTTGTGCACGATGGCACGAAGAGCTCCAGTGCCCTTTCCATGAATGATCCGTACATGGCGGATTCCTGCATCATGACAAGCATTGATATACTCTTTGGTAACATCAGCAGCATCTCTCGGATGGAATGTGTGTAAATCAAGGACTCCATCCAGTGGATACTCAGTAATTTCTGGATCCATCTCCATTGCTTCCTTTTGGCTGAATAGTTACACTACCATTACTTAGCTTGAAAGTTGCCCAAAATCTTCATATGTTATATGGAGGATCACTTCACATCAATAGCCGCTTGGCACCTATAGTTCATCCATCACGCTCATCTTCGTAAGTCTGTTGTTCTTCTAGTAGCGGTACTCAGAACAACACTTTAAGCCTTGCAAGTACTAAACATTTCTCGGTATGGCGAAAAAACATCGTGGAATTGGGGCGATTGAGCGAGGAGTCTGAGCACGCTGTGATTCTCGACTGAATCATGAAAGATGCTGGTGTTAAAGAATATACCACTGAGTGGATTGAAGAAATCGTTAAGGACACATTCCGGTGCCCGCGGCATGTGATTCGTATACAATGACTACCTGATAGAAAATGGAGGGGATGACACCCGAAGGGTTGACATCGGTGATGGTAAAAGGGAAGAAAGGAAGAATACAGTATTATAGACAGTACGTTACAAGTTTTTATGTTGACGAGGTAAAACATCTATCAGAAGCCATTTCTGGAGACCCCGCAGGTGTAACATTTGATCGTTTAATCTATTATCACCCCTATCAAAAATCTACGGAGAAGCAGAAGCGATCAAACTTTTTGACCGATTCGTGGAAAAAGGAGTGGTTGCGGTCAAAGGAACAGATGAAACAATATTCCGCCGCCGTCCATGTATATCTGGTTTATTGAAGCATATCATAAAGTCACATATGAAGATTTGGAGATAGACCGAAGTCGAAATAATCTACATGCCAAGCCGAATAAGTTTGTAACTTCTCCAATAAGATGACAAATCAGGTATTCAACGAAAGATCAAGATGAGTCAGATGTTATGGCGATCTCTCTGATCAAAAACGATCACACAGAAGATGTATCTTGTTGCTTTTGGAGGCTTTTCATTAGATGCATAATGAGCAATTCTTCATTAATACTGAGATCTCTGCAGAAATCAAAACAAATCCCTGAATGGACATGAAAATGGGGTGATCCATCGCATCAACCCACAATTACTCTCAATTCTAATCACAGACTACTCCTATTTGTTTCAAATTCGGTATCTTTAAGGAATAAATGCTTTCAGAAATGTGATTTTTATGATTTCTTGATTGTAATCCGTCAGATTATACAATCACAAGTCAAACCGATCATTTCTGTTCATTGATCTTTATAATCTATTAGGAGATAGTATTTTGGCAAGAATTACCCAGATTGTTCGTCGTGAAAACGAACGGCGTGCACCGCAAATTAGCCGTTATGACTCTCTACTTTCCATGGTAGATGAGGATCTCATGGAGCTGTTTCAGGATGGCACCGTGGAGGCCTACAATATTTTGGTGGATCGTTACAGCGAACGCCTCATGCACTATCTGTATGGATTTTTAGGAGACAAAAAGCGTTGTGAGGATCTTTTGCAAGAGACCTTTCTGCGAGTCCACCGTAATCGTCACTCCTACCAGCGGATTGCAAAATTCTCTACATGGCTCTATACCATTGCCGGAAATTTAGCCCGTAGCGAATATCGGAAACAAAAGCGTAGACATATGCATTCAATCCATTCCGTTAGTCGAGATAACGAAGAATACGAAATGCCATTACCTGACGAGACTTACTCTCCTGACAAGCACGCTGAGAGTGCTTTGCAGGATCAAACGATTCATGAGGCGATTAACGCTCTCCCTGCTCACTTCCGTGAAGTTGTGATCCTTCGGGATATCCAGCAGCTTTCCTATTTTGAAGTGGCCCAGATTACTGGACTTCCCATGGGAACCGTTAAAAGCCGTATCAATCGGGGGCGTAGCAAACTTCAAGGTTTGTTGAAAGATGTCTACCCCTTTGACAAATCAAAGACTTCCGCTCGCCGATAGTCTGTTTTTCTAAAAAAGAAAACTTCCACTGGATGCATCAGCCGGTTGATGGGTTGGTGTGCACACGCATCACAATTGACAGCGATTCCCAAACGCTTTCTCTTCTCTGGAATGATGGGCATCTGTGCATCTTCCCCCTTGATGGTCTGCGACGTGCATGCCCATGTGCTGGATGTCAGGGACATGAAAAAATGCATGAGCTCCCAGATCCCGAAATCTTTCGAGTTCCAGCACTCATGAGATGGGAAAAGGTCAAGGCAGAGATCGCGGGGAGCGTAGGACTTCGTCTTCATTGGGATGATGGACATAACAGTGGAATTTATACCTGGAAACGGTTGCGTGCTATGTGTCCCAGTGACTGATCTCTTAGCAATAAAATAATCCTCCTGATCGCATTATCCTGTGATTTATCGGGCGATCCATTGGTGAGACCACCTTACCAATACCTTGATGATTTCATCCATCATCCTTAAAAAAACCCTCCATTTCCTCCATTTCTTCCCCGTTTTAGGGGGGTAATTGTTAAAAATCTGTTAAGATTCAGTGATCTTACAGTTTAGTTCATTGCTTATCAGTAATTTCGTGTAACCAAGAATAACTGATTTCGTAAGCCCACTTGGTTGGCTTGATTATTTGAAACCATAATTACGTGATGCAGATTACGCGCATAATTCGTAAAGACTCTCGGCGACGAACTGCCTTGAGTCGATTTGACGCACTTCAGGAGATGTGTGATGAAGACCTGATGGAGCATTTTCAGGCAGGTGTTGTTGAGGCGTATAACATTCTCTGGGAGCGGTGGACGGGTCCGCTCGTCAATTTTCTTTTTCGATTCACAGGTGACAAGAAAGCCTGTGAAGACCTGATTCAGGAAACCTTTCTTCGCGTCTATCGGAACCGTCATTCCTACAAAAGGATTGCCAAGTTCTCCACTTGGCTGTATACGATTGCCGGTAACTTGGCCAAAACCGAGTACCGAAAACGCAGTCGTCGCCGTATGGATTCCATCCAGTCCTTTAACCGTGATGGAGAGGAGTTTGAAATGCCTCTGCCAGACGAAACTTTTTCTCCTGACCGCCATACCGAAAGCTCCATGCAGGATCATTTCATCCAGATGGGACTTCTTGCGATGCCAGATCACTTTCGTGAAGTGGTCATCTTACGTGACATACAGCAGTTGAGCTATGAAGAAATTGCGATCATTACTGGTCTCCCAATGGGGACGGTAAAGAGCCGAATCAATCGGGGTCGTAACAAACTTCAGGATCTCCTTCATGGAATCTATCCTTTCGGAATTGATGAATTGGAGGAAGATCATCAGGAAGCCATCGCCGAATATGCCTAAGTTCGGCCTCTGATCTTGATGGTGGGAGCTAACCGCTGAGCTGAGCCAATATTGTAAGTATCGCAACCACTCCAATTAGGATTGCGACCGCCACCAGTATGTTCTTGCGTTGCTTGCGATTCATGTGATGAGGGGATTGAATGAAAAAAGCGATATTGTCTTCAATGAGGATTCATGCCCAGACTGAATGGTTAATATACAACAATTTGCAATGTTGGTTTGAAGATCTCTTTGACCCAGTGTCAACGATTGATGGTTGACTTATGTGGGTGATCATCTGAAAGTCACTTATCTTCTTTATCTGGCAGAATGTGATGTTTGATTCCTTCATAAAACTTCATTGCCTTTTTAATTTGTTTAGCGGTCAATTGTACATTCATTTCCTTTTCCAAGCATGCTTGGGCTGACTCATTGCCTTGTTGTGCTGCAAGGTAAATCCATGCATAACCTGCAATGCGATCTCGTTGGACACCTTTTCCATCATCATACATTAATCCAAGGTTGAATTGAGCATCTTCATCTCCATGATGTGCGGAGCGTTCAAACCATTGGAAGGCTTCATCAAGGTTCACTTCAACGCCTTCACCAAAATAATACATTTCTCCTATTTCACATTGAGCGGCGTAATCATCACCCTCATTGGCTGCCTTATACAACCACTTAAACGCTTCGGTATTATTCTGCTCTACATCATCCCCCACTCTGTAGAGTAATCCAAGTCGACATTGAGCCTCAGAGTGTCCTTGTTCTGCAGCCATGTGATACCACCGTAAGGCTTCGTTGATATCCTTTTCTGCGTAAATGCCGAGTTCATACATTCCTCCTAAAGCAGCTTGAATTTCTAAATTACCCGCCTCAGCTTTATGCTTTAATTGACTTATTTTTTGAGCGTTATGACGTTCCTTTGCTTCATCATTCAAATCAAATTGTTCAAGTAATTGCTCCGCTTGGGGATCACCTTGATCGGCAGCTTCTCGAATCCATTGCTCGGCTTCATCATAATCATGTTCAACTCCCAAACCCACGAGATAAGAATATCCTAAGTGAAATTGGGCATGGGCATGCCCCTGTTCCGCGGCTGCACGATACCATTGAGCGGCCTCTTCATGGTCGATTTCTACACCTCTTCCATTGGAGTAACATTCGGCAAGATTCATCTGAGCATCTTCATGCCCCTGTTCAGCAGCCATTCTATACCATTTGGCACCTTTGGCTTCATCTTTCGGAGCTCCTATTTCACCATATGCGTAAGAATACCCGAGATTATATTGTGCCGGTGCATATCCTTGTTCAGATGATCGTGTGAACCACTTGAATGCTTGCTCGTCACTCTGGGGTGTATTGACACCATCTTGATACAACAATCCAAGATTATACTGGGCAGGTGCAGATCCCTCATCCGCCGCCTCCCTGATTAATCTCATGCCTTCTTTTACATTGAGTTTCGCGGCGGTACCAGTAAGGTACATCATCGCTACCTCATACTTTGCTTCCACATGTCCCTGTTCTGCTGCCAAAACACAGTATTTATAAGCCTTGCGTTCATTCATGGTCACACCAGTTCCTGTTGCATAACAATAGGAAAGTTGATATTGCGCTTCGGGCCATCCTTGCTCAGCAGACTTCTTCACCCATTTGAACGCATGTCGCTCATTGAGCTCTACACCTCTTCCACTACCATAACATACAGCGAGTTGATACTGAGCATGTGGGGATCCCTGTTCGGCAGCTTTCTTGAACCAGTAAAATCCCTTCCTAAAATTTAGCTCAATACCATTACCATGAAAATAGCATGCACCTAACATTTCTTGTGCAGAGCAATGACCTTGCTCAGCAGCACTACGGAAAAAATGTATCGCTTCTTCAGGATCACTTTGGACAGCCAAACCCTGTATATAAAACATTCCAAGATTAAACTGAGCGATTTCGTTACCTTGCTGAGCGGCCATTCTGAACCATTTAAGGGCTTCTTGATACTCCACGGGGGTGCCTGTACCGTCCGTGTACATCACGCCAAGATTTGCTTGAGATTTCACGCATCCTTGTGATGCAGCTTCTCGAAACCAATGGATTGCAGTTTTCTGGTTTTCCTGCACACCCTGGCCAGAACTGTACATGGCTCCAAGCATAAATTGTGCTTGGACATCTCCGCGCTCAGCTGCGATACGCAACTGAGCTACATCTGGCAACTTTGCAAATACAATGGGTAAAAATGTACCAAACATAAAATGACAATGGATGATGAGATGATCTGAACAGGTTGACTTTCGGATCTTGAGTTGTACCTGAGGTCATTGATCTACAAGTTACAATGTAGCACAACCATGTTCAATGTGTAGAACCCAAAATTTATCCACTTGTTCAAGTCAAGCGGTCTATCATTATCATCACTCATTCTAAAAACGACATGAAACTTGCTATTGACACACAACTCATACACGCTGGAGAAGACCAACGGATTGAGGGTGCCATCCGAATGCCGATTTTCCAAACCGCCATGTTTGAACATGATGACGATCCACTTCGGTATGTCCGCTATAACAACACTCCTAACCAGACCATTCTCAATCATAAGCTTACCGTGCTGGAAGAGGCCGAAGATGCCCTCGTGACTGGCAGTGGAATGGCTGCCATTACGGCTTCCATCCTTTCTGCGGTCAAACCAGGTGACCATCTGTTGGCTCAGAACAGTCTCTACGGTGGAACACATAAGTTCATCCGATCCCTTTTGGCTGATCTCAATGTGAGTGTTTCATTCTTTGATGCAGATGCCCCAGATACATGGAACTCTTTGCTCAGAACCAATACGTCGTCTGTGTATGTTGAATCCATCACCAATCCACTGGTCAGGGTATGTGACCTAGAGAACATTGTCGAGTTTGCACAAGCCAACAACCTCACATCCTTCATTGATAACACATTTGCTTCCCCGTATAACTATAAAGCTGCCGCCGCTGGCTTTGATTTTTCTCTTCATAGTGCCACAAAATACCTGAATGGACACTCTGATGTTGTAGCTGGGGCGATCATTGGAAAAAAGGAGTGGGTTCAGAAAGCTGGAAAAAATCTAGCCCAATTAGGTGGATCACTTGATCCATACGCCTGTTTTTTACTGCACCGTGGTCTCCAAACGCTGGCCCTTCGTATGAGACAGCATAATGCTACAGCCCAAATGCTATCTGAATTTCTTGAATCCCATAACAAAGTAAACAAGATTCACTATCCTGGCCTCCGATCCCATCCTCAACATGAGCGGGCCGCTCAATGGTTTGAGGGCTTCAGTGGGATGTTGAGTTTTGAGCTTCATGGAGGTCTTCCGGCTGCTAACAAACTGATCCATCATCTGCACCTCCCGGTCTTTGCACCTAGTCTTGGAGGAGTTGAATCACTGATAACCAGACCCGTCATCAGCTCGCACTCTGGACTCTCTCCTGAAGACTTGAAGGCTGCCGAAATAAGTGACCATCTGATTCGGATTTCCGTTGGAATTGAGGATGCGAATGATTTGATCAAAGACTTTAAGCAGGCACTCCATCAAGTATAGTGAACTTCAGAATATGGCTGCAATTCACAGTAAAAGTTCCTTCCAGTGATGAACAATTCAATGTGGCATCCTTGTATGGAATCACTTTACCATTCTAACAGGTTGGTGATGTACATTCTATTGGTCCAGTGCGATAGATATTTTTTTGGTCTGAACAAGGATCTACTGACATCATTGAGTTTGGGTAGATCTAACCATCAGACTGTGATCTATATCAGACTGTACCGCACAAAAGCCTGATCTATCATGTCGAAACACCTCATCAGGATTGTTTTTTCATTCATCTGCCCCTTGGTTGGTTTATCAAGCTATTTGAGAAGCTATGATGGAGACTACGGTGGGATCTCCCTGTGATGGGGTATCATTGTGACGGCAGCTTTGTCTATTATGATCTATATGTATGTTCCAGTCACGAAACGAGTCTCCAATAAAATCCTCACATTGCCCATTGGACTATTGGTAATTTTCCTCTTCTTACTTGCCTATATCCTTTCCAGTCATGAAATAGCGATATATAGAGCTTGGGGAAGGGTTATGATGAGCTTTTCACTATGGATTCCACTCATTCATTTGATATTTCTTGGTTTAGGTAAGCGTTTAGGTTCTTTCACGTCACTATTCAAGAAATCCAGTGATTGAAATGACACGTAATGTACGCACTCCAATGATTCATGAAAGGCCTGATTATAGAAGACATCCTTTCTGATCATGATGGCTGAACCAATAGACAGTAAACCCTCTGCCCTTGACCTAAAAAGCAATTGTATTCAAGAACATCTTCCGCTTTAACTCCTCCCAATCCACCCACAAAATAGATTCAATCATTCATGGAAAACCCAATGTGCATCTTGAACGAAATGATACTTTGACACCACGAATCACCCGAAACGATCCCACCGACACTCCCCCTAATTACTGAACCAACCCGCTGGAAGATCCTCATCCAATACCTGAATATCCTGCACGGCAAACCAGCCCTCATTTTCAATCCCACCACTGTTCACATAAGGTTCAGAATCTTCACTGGGAACGTGAATGTCTACCACAAGAGCAAGATCTTTTTTGATACCGGGTGCAACCTCCACCTTGGCGGCTACATCGGCTACCCGCCCTTCAATCGTACCAATGGCCATGGCATCCTTCGTGTACAGATGCACACGAACTTGCTTGCCAACAAGATGATACATCAATGACTACTGCTGCTCTGATCGAGTGACAACCATAGGGGCATCAACCGTATACTGAACAGCATGCAGTACTCCATTCAATACTCCCTGATCATCCAGTGTCAGCGTTACATTCATCATCCCATATTCTGGGTTTTCAAAGGAAAACGTAAGCATCTGAGTCTCTTCATCAAATGCTACAGAATCTGCCATTAGTGCATCATCCGCCTGCTGACCTTCTTGGAGGATATGAACAGCAAGCCCGTCCTCTTGTGGAATCATCTCAAGATGGCCGGTAAATAACCCCTGTGGAGCTTCAATAGAATAATCCCACATTCCAGCAACTGGGCTGGTGGGCTCATCTGAGGCCATTTCGCCAGTAGACGCACATCTTGCGGTCACGACTACGAGAAGAACAATGATTGAAAAATGTAAGGTACGCATATGAACGTATTCAGCTGATGATGACTTAAGGGCGCACCGCTCTAGGTTTGAGGGATGTCAGGGACTCAATTCGGATGGGTTCCCCCGTCTTGACGCTTTCTCTGGCGGCTACTCCGATCAGAATAGACATTGCACCATCTCGAGCACCAGCAGCCTGACGATAGGGATCGGGGGTATCTTCGCCCCTAAAGACATGGTTTTTTAACCTTATATCGCCACCAGCATGTCCTCCACCACCGTGCGGGATCTGGATCAACTCCGTTTCTCCAAAATTATCGGTGACCCGAATTTCATCATACGGCTGGTACTCCCAAGGCTGGCGTTCCTTGATCCAAGCTTCAAGCCTTCCCTTGGTTCCATTGAACGCAATCCGATACCCCTCGTAAGGAGAGTAGGTCGTACACGAATAACTTACATGCACGCCATTGGCATACTTGATCTGGGCACTCATCTTATCGTAGATATCGATTTCATCACTCCAGACACAACCATCCCGCAGATACCCATCATGATGTTCGTGAGCCACATAAAGATTCATGTAGAACTCATTCTCGGTGATATCCCAATAATGCTGGCATTTGTCCTTGTGTGGACAACCGCGGCAATTCGTATGACGGAATTCGTTGTTATGACCATAATACTCAAGTGCACCATTGGCGTACACCTCCTCAGGTTCTGAATCCAGCCACCAATTGAGCAGATCAAAATGATGGGTTGATTTGTGAACGAACAGGGAGCCACCAAAACGCTCCTTCCCATGCCAGCGCCGAAAATAATCAGCCCCGTGATAGATGTCAAGATACCAACTGAAATCAACGGATGTCACCGTACCAATACGGTTGTTCATCAGCATCTCCTTCATGGCAAGTCGATGCGGAGAATAGCGGTAGTTAAATGTCACCGTCACATTCTTACGCGTAATTGCCTGTGCATCCAAAATTGCCTGACACTTTTCAGCATCGGTCGTCATGGGTTTCTCTGTCACCACATCACTGCCAAGCTCCATGGCTCGGATGATGTACTGATGGTGGGTAGAGTCCACGGTGGTCACAATGACCATATCAGGTTGAGTCTCCATCATCATCTTGTCAAAATCGGTATAGGTAGGACAGTCCACGCCAATGATATTGGTTTTCACATGCTCCAACCTTCCGGGGTTGATATCACAGAGCCCTACAAATTCAACTTCATCTGGATACTGCTCAACCAAATCATGTCCCCACATCCCCTGACCACGCACACCAGTACCCACTAGTGCAATTTTAATGGGCTGCCGATTGGCCATCGGAGTTCTTGCAAGAAATCCCCCTGCTGCAGCGGTTCCACTGGTACGAATAAAATCACGTCGATTCATTTTTTTATGGTATTAGATTTTGATTTCCCATCCAGGCTCGTATTCACGTTCCCACATCTTCATGGCCTCTTCATCATTGAGAATATGTCCATTTTCTGGGTTACACATGAGCGTACGCCCGGTTTTTTGAGCGATGTTTCCTAAATGGCAGAGCAGTGTCGTCTTTTGCCCATCGCTGATGGGAGAGTTGAGGGGTTCCCCGTCACGAATCGCCTGCATCATATTGACAATATGGCGATCCGTCAGTCCTCCTCCCCCACGAATATCCATCGTCGCTTCCCCAGAAGTTCGAGAGCGCTTCCAGATTTCATTGTTATCCTGATCATAGACAACGTATCCATTACGGTCAATGATGGCCGTTCCATACTCACCATGAATGGAGGCTCCACGTCCACGCCCTTCAACCAGACGGGCATTGCAACTGCGACCATCCCAAGTGATGGTTTTGTCCCCTTCAAAGTCATAGCACGCGATCTGAGTATCGTAGAACTCCCAGTCATCCTTGAAATGATAGCGTCCACCAGAGGAGCGAACTCTCATCGGATAATCTACTCCAAGAGCCCAACGGCACACATCGATTTCATGCGTTCCATTGTTGCAGATTTCACCAGTGCCCCAATGCCAGAACCAGTGCCAGTTATAGTGAATCCGGTTATCCATGTAGGGCATCCGGGGAGCTGGTCCCTGCCATAGATCATAATTGAGCCAGTCAGGAACTGGAGCAGACTGTCCTGTACCAATGGATCCTCGACTATTAGCGTACCATGCTCTTGCATAATAAGGCCGTCCAATAATCCCTTCTCTGATCGCTTCAATGACTTGGGAAGATTCTTCAGAAGAGCGTTGTTGATTGCCCATCTGAACCTTTAAGTTGTAGTATTGCTGTGCCTCAATCAACATCTCACCTTCACGAGGATTGTGGCTACCTGGCTTTTCTACATAGACATGTTTTCCAGCCTGTAAGGCCATGATCGCAGCCGGTGCATGCCAATGATCGGGGCCAGCAATCACAAGAATGTCAACATCAGGGTTGTCTAGTGCTTCGCGAAAGTCAACCACTCCCATCGGCGGATTACTACCAGTAATCTCTGCAACATCTTTGACCGTCTTGGCAACTGCTCGGTCGTCTACATCACAGATATGGGTGACTTCACAACCTTCGGCACGTGCGAAAGCAGAGGCAAGTCCACCACCACGATTGTGCACCCCCATAACGGCCACATTCAAGTGATTCGTCGGAGAGGCTAATCCGTGTGCAGATCGTAGGAAGGCAGCTCCCGCTACACCAGCGGAAGCGGTTTTGAGAAAGGATCTTCGATTGGTAAGTTGTTTCATAAGTCGTAAATGAATGATTTGCTCCGACTAATTTACGACTCATTTCCATTTAAAACAACTACCTACGGAAAAAATACTGAAACTTGAAGAAAATTTGCCTGTGACTCTGTCTGAAGTACTTTGTTGGACCCTGCGTCCGCGTGAACTGGTCTAGATCGTGTGTGGACCCAACATGCATTGCAGTAAAGGCGTTGAGCTTGTAGGTCAACAGTGGATCTATTTCCAACTTCTTGGAAAAATCGCTATACTGCACGACCGTACGTAAAAACAGGTGGCGGGTAAACTGATATTTGACTCTCGTACGAACAATATACCCACTGAAGAATTCTTCGCTGGTCTGTTGATCCGAAAGTTTTGAATACGAGAATTGAGGGCGAATCGACATGCGATTCGTTGGTCGAAGGGTTCCCCACGCATTCAATTCAAAACTGTTTCCAATTTCTGGTTCATCCAAAAATCGTGCAATGGATTCTCCAACACTGATATTCAAACCAAGATTGAGCGTACGACTGAAGTTGCTGGAAACAAACCCACTCACCCCAGTCATCCCGTTAAACTGTACCCCTGAAAAATCCTCATTTCTGTACCACCAGTTGATTTGCAGATTCGTCTGCTGCTTCAGCTGAAAATAGATGGATGGACGAAAGAAAAAACTCTTTTGCAGTCCATCAAAATTCCAATTGCTCCCCACAACCAGGTTGGGCCGGATCCGTTCCACAAAGGGAATGACCTTTTCGGGATACATCGTTACTCCCTGCCAGAGAAAAACTCGCTGGTTGTTATTCTGGCGAACAAATCCGTTATCTGCTCGGAAGGTAGGGCTGATGGACTCATAGCCGGCTGAAAAGGACCAGTATCTGGCATCCCGATCCAACTCTACACTGGTAGCATACCCACTGAATGACTCTCCATCCAGAAACCCGGTATACTTCTGATTATCAAAATAGAGTTCTCCTATCTGATCATCCATTTCTTCATGGATCGGTTCCTGATGATGGCTGTAGACCATCTGCCCACTGATCCTGTACTGCTGCAGAAACCTCGCACTGGCATCTATGCTGATTGTGGAACCCGATCCTCCCTCATCCAGTCTTCGGTCCGTTATCAATGCACCTATAAATGAATGATTGTCAAAATTTCTTATCACCCTGAGTATATTTGAGAAACTGCGTCCACCCTGAAGCAGTCGGCTTTGTTCTTCAAACGGAAGGAGCAACGGGGTGTGATTATCCCGTGCCCCAATATAGGCTACATCTACGGAGCCAAAACGTCCTGTCAGCTTGGCCGCTGCAATTGGATCATTGATGGATCGTGTATAGACCGTTTGAATTTCAGTATTAAATAATCCCGAACCTTCCTGAAAAAATGGCCTTCGTTCATCAAAAGACAACGCAAACGTAGAATTAACATCAATCTGGGCTTCATCCGCTTCAATCTGGCTAAAATCTGGATTCACCGTTACATCGGCGGTTAAATCAGAGGTGATCCCATACTTGACATTCAGCGAGGGGTCAACGGTCATCCTCTCCTGTTCAAAACCTGACGATGGGACCTTTGGATCCCGGAGAGAGCCAACCCCACCACCCGTCAGTGACGGAAGAATTTCAAGATTGCGTCCAGATTTTACACCATCTATGCCGTTGATTTCGCCGAGTTGACAACTCATGCAGGGGTTGTCCTGACTGATGGCCGCCCAAGAATACTGACTTCTGCTTTCCCTTGGTCGGGTCACCCACAGCGTTGCTCCCCAAGTCTGGACATCCACATTCGGAAACCTCAGACTCTTGAAAGGAATCGCAAACTCAATCTGATACCCATCTTCGGTAATCTGGCCACTGGATCGATAGAATAGATCAAACCCCTCATCCTCATTATTGAGTGTAAGAAATGAATCTCCCTGAATGCCCAATGGGTTGGATGCAATAAAATAGATTCCCTGACCATCACGATTTGGATCAAGAGCAATTCCAGCATAATCATCCTGCCAAATTTCATCACGATCGCTGAGGTTGGCCCGAATCAGTTTTGGATCATCATAGACCACCACAGCAGCATACAAATAATCCTGATCATAGGTCATCATCGCTTTCATTCGGACCGGAGGACGAGTCATATCGTTCGGAACAACCTCTGAAAAATTTCCTAATGGTCGGATTCCATCCCATCCATCGTCATCCAGATTACCATCAACATCAATGGTCCCCGTAGCCTGGGCAACCGTATGCGATGGTTGAATGTTTGGGCGAAATTCCCCAGAAGGCGGAAAATCGGATTCAATGCCTCCCTCGTCCATAGAACCATTTAAGGACTGAGATTCAGCTGGTTGGATGAGACAGCAACATACGACACCGATGGGGAGCAACGCAACAAATTTCATAGGATTGGGAGGAATCAGGATAGCACGATGGACCTCTTTCCTTACGAAATTTGTTTCTAAGTTGTTACATCTTGAATCGTCAAGCCAAAAAACATGATTGATTCTTGGAAATCATCCAGTTTGGGAGTCATTGCTGTGCACAATTCAGCGGTAGGATGGTTTAACCCGCTTTTAAAATACCATGGTGTGCCCCAGATTTTGCTGTATTGTTGAGGAGGATCAGATCATGGAATTAAGCACACTATTGATGTGGTTTTCAGCAGTCATTGATGACGTTGCATTGACCCCAAATATTCGGACTCATTTTCAAAACATCTCTGGATGCTTTCATCTTGGATCACCTAATGATCTGTAGATCTATCGGATCTCGTTTGACTGACTGTATCGCTCTTGTTGGGCTTCTGATCTTATCGATCATTCCCTCTGTGAGCATTGCTCAGTCCACGGAAGTGATGACTCCTCGGTCGGAGTGGGAGGCCCTGAAAATCCTTTATGACTCTACTGGTGGCCCCAATTGGACTCAACAGTCCAACTGGGATGTGACCCTTGTGTCTGCCCCTCCACTCGACAGCATATCTACATGGTATGGACTTCGTACTGCTGACGGACATGTAACTGAAATCGATCTATCCAACAATGGACTGACTGGAACACTTCCACGAGAACTTGGGCAATTCACCAAGCTCCGAGTCCTTGATCTTCAGGAAAATAACCTGTCAGGATCTATCGGTCCTTGGATTCAATCTCTTACGTCATTGGTCAAACTGCGTCTTCAGCAAAACCGCCTCTCTGGAGCACTTCCTGACGAGATTGGAAACCTAGTGAACCTTGAATATTTGAACCTCCGCAGTAACCAGTTGGAAGGCAGTATCCCTGAAAGCCTGGGGCGATTGACTCCATTAAAGGGGATCTGGTTGCACTATAACAATCTATCCGGTTCCATTGATGAAGGAATCACAACCCTCCCACATCTGGGAATCTTGTGGCTTGGGAATAATCCGGGGTTGTCGGGAGTATTAACCCTTTCGTCAACTCCACTGCGTCCATCAATGGATATTAATGTAGAAGGCACGAATCTGTGTATTGATGCAACTGCTGATGAACACCATCTCCTTGGATTCCAGACAGTCCATTCAGAATACGCCTGTCTTCCATCGGGTGAACTGTCTGCACTTCAAAGTCTCTATCAATCGACCAATGGAGCTGAATGGATCAACAGTCGTGGTTGGACTTTTGATCTGCATCCAAGGGCAGTGGATGTCGGGGAGTGGTTTGGAATTGACATCAGGGATGGATCCGTTCGCAGCTTGAATCTTGAACGAAACCACCTGAGCGGGCACCTGCCCCCTCAACTCGGTTCCCTGCATCAACTTGAGGCACTGCATTTGGATGGAAATCCACTAAAGGACACTCTTCCAGCAGAGTTGACCCAGCTCAACAACCTGAAAGTATTTTCGATCAGTAAAACACAGTTGTGTGCTCCAGATCTTGATTCCGTAGGACAGTGGCTGGGCCAGATCCCTACCACATCTGGCATCGTTTCCTGTAACACTCTATCCGAAAGCCCGTCTGCTCTTTCGTCCTCTGATCCATCCATCGCACTCCCCCTGTGGATCGTTGCAGCCCTCCTGTTACTTGGCATTATTGGAGCCGGAGCTATCCTTGTGGTAGTCATCATGGGCATGAGGCGCTCTGGTCAGCCTGAACCGAAGGAACCCGATGCATCGCAGGACTCTGATCGATTAGGAGTGATTGAACAGCGTATTGACTATCTGATTCAATCGGCTCATTCCATCAACGAGTTAGCTGAAAAAAGTCTACAGCAAAGTGAAGTGACTCGAGATTTTTCTTCCTCAATCAAAAGTCTGCGTGATGCCTTAGATGATCGTGATCAGCAGATCAAACGTCTTCATGATGGTTATGACAACACCATCTACCGTAAATTTGTGGCACGGTTTATCCGAGTGAATCAGGCTGTTGAATACTTCTTGCAGGAATCCAATGACCCTTCCTCACCACTTGAATCCATCCAGTCTCTTTTAGAAGATGCACTTTTAGAGTGCAATGTTCAGTCCTATACCCCAGAAGTGGGCAGTGACTATCGTACGGCCTTCGGTGTTTCGGACTATCCGAAGATTATTGATACCATGATTGAAGAGCATGACTGCCAAATTGCCGAAGTGCTGGAACCTGGCTACTATATAGAAGGAGGACGAGAAAAAGAAGTGGTGATCCCCGCACGCGTTGCCATATATAGATTTCAATTAAAACATAGCTTACATGAGTTCAGTGATCGGAATTGATCTGGGTACAACGTACTCAGCTGTTGCACAATTTGACGAATTTGGGAGACCCGTGATGGTGCCCGATGCAGATGGAAAATATCTCCTGCCATCCTGTGTTGCCCTCATTCATGACGAATGGCGCGTCGGGGTTGATGCGTGGGGACAATGGTCAGCAGATCATGGCCAGGAGCATAAATCCTCCGCAGCACGATTCAAGCGGGAAATGGGAACGTCAAAAACCTATCCCATTGGGCCTCATACACTCACCCCAGTAGAACTGAGCAGTCATGTCCTCAAATGCCTGGGTGATTATACGAAAAAGGCACTTGGACCCTTAGCTCCCGTCGTCATTACCGTCCCTGCAAATTTTAGTAATGAAGCCAGACAGGCCACCATTGATGCGTCAGAGGCGGCAGGATTGGATCTCGCCAATATTATCAATGAACCTACAGCTGCTGCCCTCTATTATGCCTATTCGGGTAAACTCACACAGGCTGGAGTATATGCCGTTTTTGACTTGGGCGGCGGAACATTTGATATTACTATCGCCGAGTTTGATGGTAAATCTGTTGATGTCATCTGGAGTGATGGTATTGCAAGACTGGGCGGGGTCGATTTTGATGAGGCTCTGCAAATGCTTGTCAAGGACAAGTATGAGAAGATGACGGGAGACATCCTATCGGAACAGAACCTGAGTCATGAAGGACTTGACCTGCATCGAATTCAGGATATGAAACACTCCCTTTCCCGCCGAGAAAAAGTCAGTATTTTTGTCAAGGGTAAAGTGATTGAAGTTACCCGGGATGAGTTTGAATCACAAATATCCAACTATGTGACTCAGATTGAGCTATGCTGTGAAAATGCTCTTGAAGATGGTTCTATAGACCACGACCACATCAACGGAGTGATTCTGGCGGGAGGAAGTACAAGAATTCCTGCCATTCACCAGATGGTCAAGAATGTGTTTGGAACCGAGCCGTTAAGTATTGCAAATGTGGATGAAGTCGTAGCACTCGGAGCGGCATTATACGCAGGCCATCGCACCGATCATGACGTACTGACAAAACTCCAAATGATGTCAGCAACAGAAATGAGTGTCCAGGATGTAACCAACAAACATTTTGGAACAAAAGCCTTAGGCGATCTCTACTGGCTTATGAATCCTTCGGGAGAAGCGCCCGAAGTGAATTCCATCATCATCAAAAAAGGGACACCCATTCCATGCTCCAAGACGGAATCGTATCGCACGGTCGCTGATGATCAGACACGCATTGACTGCACCATTACCGAATGTGACACCGAAGAAGAGGAGTTCAATTCAAATTTCGTTAAAGTCATCGGTGAGGGAAGTCTTGATTTACCACCCGGCAGACCCGCTGGACAGGAAATTTCGGTGACCTACAAGTATGATATCAATCAGATTATGCACTGTTATTTCAAGGATGTTGACTCGGGCAAGGAAAAAGAATTTACGATTGACCTGATGAAGAGCCATGACTAGGATCATTGGAAAGCCCCAAGATCTGAACTGATTATATCTAACGATCAGTGTACAGCGTTCGAAACGCTCCATCCATGATCAGCCTATATCCTCCTCATCCCGCATCTCGTAAACAAGTTTGCTCTTGAAAGCATCCATCTCGTGACGATCATGTACACGTTTAATTTTGATCCCAATACCTACTCCATGCTGCTGCGTACTGTAGAATTCTCTGTTGATGGATCTCTTTGTGCAATCATAATGTCATGCCATAGGATTCCCTCTTTACCTTCTCCATGTTTTCTTTAATTCCTGTCACCCGTTGATCCAATTTGAACACCCATGCCAAAAACACGCAAAACGCCTCCCCTTCAACTACGAGTGAAAACCGTGATGTTTCAGGGAAGCAAGATCATCAAAATTGACATGAAGGGAGTCTTGCCTCCTACTTCGCTAGATCATAACATAGAATGTCAGGTATCTCTCTTTGATTCTGCTGACCGCGGCGTTCATCCACTCCTTTCGGTTGAAAAAACATTTCAGGAAATGTTGTCAGCTGCATTTGAATCTCGTATCCAGATTGGTTATTATGATGATTCTTCGAAACGGCTTCATCAGTGGACACCGATAGCTGTCATCCCCGAAGAGGTTCTTGCTGGTCCCTTTACCGGAAAAAGAACCATTGTGGCAGCTGTGCGACTTGTGGATGCAGATGCGGATGTCTTCGCTCAGGGGGGAGATTTAATTTGTGATGATCCCGCATTGTTTTGGGAGGGTCAGGTTACCTTTGTCTGCAATAAGATCCCTTTCGGCTACGTAAAGTTTGGAAAAGCCCGACGGCGTATTGAATCAATCATCCTCAAGCTTGGGCTGGCCGTTGCGATCGCCGATGGAATCTATGATTCCGTTGATGAGGAAACGGTGAATCACCAGTTGACTGCATGGATTGAGAACTCCATGTCAAACTACGATGGCCTGACTCAAAAAAAACGTCTTCCTACCTACAAGAGCATGCTGAATCGTGCACTTAAAAAGGTACGCGAGAATGATCTTGATCCTCATGAACTCGCCAGAAGTCTGAGACGAAAAGCTGGTCCACCCCAATGGATTGAGGCCTTGCATTTCTGCTACAAGGTCATGTCTGCCAATGGAATACCAGACCTCAATCAGCTTCGCCTCCTTCGACTCATCGTGATGAAATCTATCCTTGAAGACAAGATAATTGATAAGGTGAAAGATCAAACCCTCCTTGATCTTAACCTCCCAGACATGGTTCCAGATCATGTTCTGGAACTTCTCTGCATTGATCCCCAGTGGCCTAAAGATCGAATCAGAAACTTTCTGCGACACGAATACAAAAAATGGAACGGCCGATTGAATACCATTCCAGAGGGAATGCCACGCCAGAATGCTCAAAAAATCCTCAATATGATCGGCAAGGCCTACAAGCAGTATTCTCTCCCAAAGCCTCCCCAGATCAAAAAGGATTCCAAGCAAGTGGCCACCAAAAAGCCACCAGCACCCCTGCCCCATGAAGATCCTAATCAATTAGAACTCTTCTAGGATTCAGGGGCGGGACATACAAGAGATTTTTAGGTCTGTGAGATTGATGGTTGTATCACAATGGGGACCACATTTATTCTGACTGCTCAGGATATAGGGTCACCTGTACATAGCGATCTGTCAACCAGTTGGTCGTCGCTTGCTGTAAATCAGTTGCCGTGAGAGCATTAACCATCTCCTCGTAACGACGAACAATCTCCGCGGCATCTACCATACTGTCTGGGTAGTAGGTAGACCGAAGTGCACTAATCCAAAAACCGTTGCTTTCCAAAGCAACGGTACGAGCTTGACGCTGTTGCTCTTGAACTCTGAGAATATAGTCGTCATCAATTCCATTTTCCTTGATCTCTGCAATCGTTGCAAACACGGCACGGGTTAGCTCTTCAGCCCGCTCGGGATCGCATCGGAAACTAATGGTAAATCGGTATCTCTGATCTGGGCGGGCAATGAGAGAACCACTGACTCCCGCTCCATAAATCCCTCCCATTTCTTCACGAAGTTCTTCAAACAATAGAATATCTAGTAGCATTTCAAGCGACTCCATATGATGGTTTGCTACAGGAGAGTACTCCGATGAACCATGAAAGACAATACTCACTCTACTCTGAGGCTCCTGTCCCATATACACCGTTTTCTCGATGCTCCCCTCGGGAGTTTGAACACCAATATCCTGCCAAGATTCCTCCCTGTCAGTTACGGGAAGAGTTCCGAGATAGGTCTGGGCAAGTGCGGTCAACTCATCCACCTCAAAGGCTCCTACAAAAACGAACACAAAGTCATCCATATCCGCAAAACGATCTCTATAGATCTGAAGCACCCGGTCTGGATCTATGGAATCCAGATCTTCCATGGTCGTCGGCAAATATCGAGAATGGTTCATGTAGAGCGTGGTCTGGAGGGTATCCGAGAATGCCGCATCAGGAGAATTAGATCGATTCTCAATGAACGTTCGGTTGATGTTGATCCCCGATAGAAAGGTGGATGAATCAAGTCTGGCATCGGTGGCACGTAAATGAATCAACTGGAATAACAGCTCCAGATCATCAGGGGAGGCCTCTCCTCTAAATCCTTCAAACAATCCAGTGATCGAGGAAGAAACGGACGCACGCTTGCCCGCCATTTTTTTCTGTAATGCTGTTTCATCAAACGCTCCCACTCCACTGCTACTCACCAAACTGGAGGTAAAGGAGGCGGTAGGATATTCCTCATCACCGTAGAGTGATGTACCGCCTGTACTGAACGCTGTGAACTGAATCTCATCCGCCCGAAAATCAGTTGGTTTCATGACGACTCGAATTCCGTTGTCCAATTGAATTTCTGTGACGCCAATCTCAGCAATGGAATCCACTTGAGTAACGGATGAAGCAGTAAGAGATTTGTCAAATAGTGGAAGATCTACAGCAGTGTCTACGTAGGGATCAACCGTTGTTCCATCAAATTCCTCAAAGGTTGAAGACAGTAGATCCTCATTCACCCATTGTAGAGATTCCTTCTCAGGAATATCTACGGTGATGGCACGATCCATACTGCTTAAGGCCTTAGGCAAGAATGCGCTCACTTCTTCAAGCGAAATTGTTGGGAGTAATTCCTGAGCAAGATGATACATATTCACCGCCCCCGGAATTGGAGCATTTTCAAGGTAATGATTCACATAGGATGACACATGTAGGGCAGAGGGGGTATTCTCCCTTTCATTGTAGGCTTCTTGCAAACTGCGCATAAAGGAATCCTTAAATCGTGTGAACTCGCCTTCGGTAAAACTGTGTTGTTTCACTCGTTCGCTTTCCAAAACGAGTGTACGTAGTGCAGAGACAAGACTATCCTCATTGGCATACGCTGTAATATTAAACATGGAAACCCCCCGTACAAAATCTTGAAGACCTGCATTACCAATCAAAAATGGCGCTCTTGATCCATCTTGGGCAATTTCATTAAACCGCTGAGAAAGCATTCCACTCGCTAATAATCCAATAGCGGCTTCTCGATAATCAGCGATGGTGTTTTGTGGCTTGAATGGCTGGCGATACAGCATGGAGATGATTGGAAAGAAGTTGTACTCTGGGTCGGAAACGACTTTGTATCTTGGCTCCAGAGATGGAACTTCATAGGTAGATCGGAGAGTTGGATTTTCGGGTTCGGGCAAATTGGAGAAATGCTCTTCTACCAACGATCTCATGGTTTCTACATCCATGGAACCAACGACGACCACGGCCATCAAGTCGGGGCGATACCAGTCCCTGTAGAAGCGTCTTAGGGTTTCGTAGGAACTGTTGTTGATCACCAGAGTGTCTCCTATTGGTAGACGTTGTGCATAGCGAGAGTCCCCCAAAAGAGTTGGAATCACCTGATCCAACATCCGTCCTTGGGCACCACGTCTAGTCCGCCATTCTTCAATGATCACCCCCCGTTCATTGTCAATCTCTTCATCACTCATGGTGGCATAGGCAGCCCAGTCTTCCAAGACTTCAAATGCTTTTCGAACCACCTCTATACTGTCGGTTGGCACCTGTAACTGATATACCGTTTCATCAAAACTGGTATAAGCGTTAATGTCGGGTCCTATTTGCATCCCGATCCGTTGTAAAAATGCAATCAGGGTTTGCTTGGGATAACGCTCCGTCCCGTTAAAGAGCATATGCTCTACAAAATGAGCCAGGCCCCGCTGGTCCTCGTCCTCAAGAATACTCCCAGCATTGACCACCAAGCGGAGTTCAAGACGAGATTCGGGTTCATGATTTTCACGAAGGTAGTAGGTAAGTCCGTTGTTGAGCTGCCCAATGGTCACAGCACTATCAACGGGGATAGGGCGATCCAAATCTGTCTGGGCCTGAGCCGTGGACACCAAAGAAAGAAGAACCAGTAAACACCAAAAATGGCGAACTGAAAATGAAAATGTTGATCTACTCATGATAATAAAGGAGGATAAGGAAAAGTCACATGATCCATGTGATCTGCAGTATAATGTATTGATGCAATGGAATACAACAATGGTGTACGCCGACATTGTCATGTATATCGGACATGACACTTGATGACCTCATACGTCAATAGTTACACATCAACAGTCAATTGGTTTCGTTGTGAATGCTTGAACGGATACTCGTCAACCGTTAACTATTGGCTTTTATTCTTTGAATCAAGGCATCAAAGGCTTCTACTGGTTGGGCCCCCGTCAATAGATGTCCATTAACAAAAAAAGCAGGTGTACCCGTTATGCCGAATCGTTTCGCAGTAGCAATGGAGATATCAATCTCTAATGCCACACCTTGATTAGAAGCAGAAGATGGATCAATGGCACATTGCTCCCACTGGTCTATGTCAATGGGGGCTGTTTCTAACCATGATCGCATTTTCTCAATGAGGTTGGTGACCTCCATATCCTTTTGCAAATCAAAAAAGTTGTCATGGAGTGTCCAAAAGGCATCATCATCCTGACGAGCCGCACAGTCCGCAGCAATAGCAGCAGGCATTGCCCAGTCATGGATATCCAAAGGAAAATGAAGATATACAAAGCGAATATCGTCTGGATACTTATTTAAGAGTTCATCTACGACTGACTTCGCCCTTGCACAATAGGGACATTGAAAATCACTAAACTCGTAGATCGTGATGGGAGCGTCAGCGGCCCCTCGGAAAGGTTTCCCGTCGGCAAATCGACTTAATGCACGATGTGATTCAGCTGCGACAAGATCCTCCTGCTCTTGTAGTTGCTCAAGTTCTCCGGCAATTTGCGATTCACTAAGGCTAACGTCCATGGGTGCTTGTGCCAAAAGAATGAGTTCACTTTGCTCTTCGGAAAGCAAAAATTGAATCGTTTGTTGACCGTTAATGGTGAGTACACCTTGCTTGAGATTACCATAGGGGCTGGGTTCCAGCTCACTAACGGTCATCTCCACACCTTGTAACTCTGGAATACGAACTCGCAAATTTGCAAGAAGCTGTTCCTGACTAATCTCTTGTGCAGAGACTGAAAATGCAACCAGAAAGTTGAGTAGTAGTATAGTAGTTCGCATGGGAATCATTTTACCCCTTGTAACAACCATCATCTTTCAATGTTGCTCATTAGTCATGAAAACACTCTCAAAGAACGACCTTCCCCGTGAGGTATTTGACTTATTTGACCGGTATGTTCATAGTCAAATTTCTCGCCGCCAATTTTTAGATCGGGCTTCCAAATATGCTGTCGGCACCATGACGGCCTCTGTGATGCTGGACTTCCTTTCTCCCAAATACACCACTGCTCAGCAGATTCGTAGAGGTGATTCTCGCTTAAATGAAGAGTATGTAACCTACGAAAGCCCAAAAGGGGCTGGTATGATGCGTGCCTTGTTATGCATTCCAAAAGAGGGTTCAGATCGAATGCCCGGAGTAGTGGTTGTCCATGAAAACCGTGGTTTGAATCCTCATATTGAAGATGTATGCCGGCGTGCTGCATTAGCTGGATATATAAGCCTTGCACCTGATGCTCTGACTCCATTGGGTGGCTACCCTGGAACAGATGACGAAGGGCGTGAACTTCAACGCCAGCGTGATCGATTTGAAATGTTAGAAGATTTTATTGCAGGACATGATTATCTACAATCGCATGAGCGATGTACGGGTAAAGTGGGAGTGGTTGGCTTCTGTTTTGGTGGATGGATTTCAAATATGATGGCGACACGGATCGCTGATCTTGGAGCAGCTGTACCCTTTTATGGGGGACAGCCAAATCTTGACCTTGTCCCAGACATTCAGGCACCTCTTCTACTCCATTACGCAGAGGACGATAGACGTGTGAACGCTGGCTGGCCCGCGTACGAGGAAGCCTTAAAGGCTTACCAGAAAGACTATGCTGCGTATATCTATGAAGGACTGCAGCATGGATTTCATAATGACACCACTCCCCGATTTGATCCAGAGGGTGCGAAGCTGGCATGGGAGCGAACCATTGCATTCTTTGATGAGCATTTGCAGGATCCAGAGTGATCTAAAAACACATTATTGAAGATTCTCTCTCAGGAGTGTTTCTATCCGGCAAGCACTTGCTTATGTTAATGGAACAAGTTTCAAAATCAAGTATGTGCACTGAGTTGCCATGGCATTAGGAAAAATAGGGATACTCTATTCTAGTTCTTGGCGGGTCGCACAATCTTATAGACCACCTTTGAATTAGGTTCTGAAAGACAAGGGGTTATTAGATATTATCGCCCTTTATCCGAGGAGACTCTGGTAAACCTGTCCTCCATTGAAATGGAACTATCTCAGATACTTCCATTGTATGATTCTATGCACAACTGGAGGTTTAAGTAGCCCGTAGCTGGAACTATTTTTTTTTTGAAATATAATCAACTTCCTCATCCATTGATGTAAATATGATTCCATTTAGGGTGCTCATTTTCTTGACCTGTTTCACTCTTTCATTCTGCGGTACTTCACTCTCAAGTGCTCAAACAATCACGATAAGTGGGTATGTGAATGATGCTAGATCGGGAGAAGCATTAATTGGAACCAATGTCTATGAAGTGAATCTTCAATACGGCACAACCACGAATAACTATGGGTTTTTCAGTATCACTCTGCCTGGATCAAGTGCCATTCTTCGCTTCAGCTATCAGGGATTTGCCACCCGAACTATTGATTTTCAGGAGTCAAATGATCAATTATTGCTGATTGAGTTGGATCCTATTGTTTTAGAACTTGATTCACTTGAAGTGTTCGCAAATGATGATCGGATAGAAGAACAAGTTCAGATGAGTAGGATAGATTTGTCAATCCTTGATGTTCAAACACTTCCATCACTGCTCGGAGAACCTGACATACTTAAAACTTTACAGCTGATGCCTGGGATCCAGTCTGGGGCAGAAGGGTCATCGGGATTGTATGTTAGAGGGGGTACACCCGATCAGGTTTTGATATTAATGGATGGTGCCCATGTGTACAATGTTGGACACCTGTTCGGGTTTTTATCCACTTTCAATACAGATGCTCTCAATAGTGCATCACTCTTGAAAGGTGGGTTTCCTGCACGCTATGGAGGACGCCTCGCCTCAGTATTGGATTTAACGATGCGTGAGGGCAATCGAAAAGAGTTCACTGGTGTAGCATCCATTGGATTGTTGGCATCTCAGGCAACGATTGAAGGCCCCATTCAAAAGGAGAAGAGTTCGTATATCCTTTCAGCTCGCAGAACCTATCTTGACCTTTTGAACCTCGGATATCAACGAATTCAGGGGCTTGATTTCACGCAAGGGTACTTTTTCCACGATATCAATGCAAAAGTGAATTTTGATGTGTCACCAAAAGATCGACTTTTTGTCAGCACCTATACGGGACTGGACAAGGGCTATGAAGATGATAGTGCCACGGATGGGTATCGTTATGAGATAGGATGGCAAAATATCACATCAACACTTCAATGGAGCAGGGTTGTTAATTCACGAATGTTTATGAATACTTTGCTCTTGTTTAGTGAGTTTCAAGTCAATGCACTAGATCAAACCAACCTCCCTGATGAAGAGATCGTTATTGATTCTGATACAGGAAATATCATTGCGGGTGAAAATTCAGGGATAACTATACGCAGTAGCCGGTATTCAAGCGGCATTCGAGATTTTGGCATTAAAACTGATTTTGAATACCAAGTACATCCCAACCATTATGTCCGGTTTGGAGGGATGTTTCTGATGCATCGTTTCAAACCGAGTGAGCAAAGCCATCGCGAGGTGAATGAGCAACTCAACTTTGACACAAAAACTACCGAAACATCAATCACCAGAGCCCACGAATGGAGTTCCTATGTGGAGGACGAATTCAGTATTCAAGATTTATTCAAAGTCAACGGTGGCGTTCATCTTTCAGGTTATCATGTTGAGGGTACTTTCTACTCGTCTGTTCAACCTCGCTTATCCGTTTTGCATACACTACCCAATGGCTGGGCTCTCAAGGCTTCGTATGCACATATGCAACAGTATATTCAACAACTCACAAATGGCGGATTGGGCGTGCCTACGGATCTTTGGCTACCAAGTACACCACAAATTCGTCCTCAAAAAGCTTGGCAGGTTGCTATAGGAATTGCCCGCACAATAAGAAATGAGTACGATATGACCATTGAGGCTTACTACAAAAATATTGATAGGTTGGTCGCCTATAAAGAGGGTAGTAATTATGTGGGATCCAGCGTTGATTGGGAGGAACGAGTTACCTCTGGAAGAGGATGGGCATACGGCTCTGAGTTCCTTGTTCAGCGTAAGCGTGGGACAATTACTGGATGGATTGGATACACGCTTTCTTGGTCCAATCGAAGAATTCCCGATCTCAATGAAGGGGAGGCATTTCCACATCAATATGATCGACGCCACGATTTATCTATTGCTCTCATGTATCGTTGGGGCAACCGTAAGATCTCGGCTAACTGGGTCTATACTACCGGGAGGGCCGTCACAATTAATACTGCTCAATTTAAAGATCGTGGAGTACTGATTGATGTATATTCTGATCGTAATAACTATCGTATTCCCGCCTATCATAGACTAGATTTGGCTTATCATTTTCCACCAAGTAAGAAAAGAAAATCTGAGCTTACCATCAGTCTTTACAATGCTTATCACCGTCAGAATGTATTATATCTGACGGCTAAGGAATTTAGGGAATTACACCCTCATACTGGTTTTTATAATGAATCCCGCACATTCAGAAAAACGACGTTATTCCCAATTCTACCTTCCGTTCGTTACAGATTATATTTCTGATATGAAGAGATATATTCCATTAGCACTCTTGATGACGTTGATGGGTTGCACGAACATCTTGGAGATAGAACCTCCCTCAGCTACACCTGAAATTGTAGTGATTGCTCCATTTACGACTGATATTCCTTGGCAGGTTACACTTCAGAAAACAGTAGGACTTCAAGATACATCGCCCAAACCATCTCCTATTGAAAACGCGACTGTACTGATTCGCGGCGATGATGGATCTATGATTGAATTATCTCACTGGGGTGGAGGATTTTATACATCTCCAACGACCTTTCCTCAATTGGGTGTGACGTATACCTTGACGGTGAAGGCAGAAGGATTTCAAGGTGTTGAGGCTATGGATCAGATTCCTATGCCAGTGATGGTTCGAGATGTGAAAATAGAAAGCACAGAGTCATTCCGGCGCTTTCAAATAGAAATTCAGGATGATCCCATCACCGATAATTACTACGAATTCACAATCATTCCTGAGAACCTATCTTCATTTAGTGAGAATTTTGTAGTGAAAAACCCAGACTTGGAAGATCAATTGCGAAGCTTTGCAATTCAAGATCCCATTATCCCTTATGTTACACGACCAGATTTTAATCGTGTCCTGATACGAGATACTCCCTTTAATGGGCAGACATATGCCATTACCTTGGAGCAAATATTTCCACGGGATGAAGTCTTATCACGAAGTCTTTATATTCGTACTATAAGTCAACCTTTTTATGACTATCATCGATCTCAAATCATTCAGGCAAATGCAAATAATTTAGCATTTTCTGAACCTGCAAATATTGCATCCAACATTAAGAATGGTCAAGGCATATTCGCCGGCTACCATCAAAATGTGCACGGAGAATTAACGTATCCTAGTGTTCTTAACCGAGTCATCGGTGAGTATGAGGCTATTCAATATGACTATTTTGATAATGATGAGTATACTGATTATCTGTCTCAAGGTGCATCTATTGAGCTGACGCTTCACCCAGATTACTCAACCACTGGAGAGATGATACTGCCCCCTCTTGACAGAAACTCTTCATCTGATGAAGTCAAAACGATACCACTCACTGGTGCCTATTCAATTCAAGGCTATGATTCTGATTACGGATATTACATTCTTACTCTGTATCATAGTTCAGATACAATTTTGAGGGATTTAAGCTTCACGCTTGAAACCAACTTCTCTGATTTTGAGAAATTTCGACTGAGTTCTGTTTTGAGTAGAGCTCACCAAATAGCCGCACAAAGCGAGGCTCGTTTTAGCGGTGGGCAAATCACTTTCTCAAGGGTTGATCGTCCATAATGAAGAGGTTTTGTCCAATACAATATGATTATATTTGAATGGAGCTCAATGAGATATATAGCCATTGATTACGGTTTTAATGGTTGTTGAACACTTACTTCGAAGAGTGGGGATTATCCGCTCAAACACCCATTTGAAATAATCTGATTTTATATGCTAAGCACGGTACGATCAATGATTTCGTCAATGTTACATTCTGAGTCTACGGGTTGATGTGGAATGTTTAAGTCTGCGAGCACTTTGCCAAACCGTAGGAAACCATGTGGATTCATCAATTCAACCCAATGGATACCCTCTTCATTGAGTTGTATAATATTCGTTTCTGATAATGTGCCAGCGATAAACACATCCGAATCGCGAGCAAACGTTGAATCGGCTCCCTCAGGATTCCCGCGTCCTTGAAGTTTGACCTCACACTTTTTCGCATGACCATTAGAATCAATGAGGCTAAAATCAACTTCTCTTAGCCCCGTTCTGTTAGCAGAATTGTAATGTTCTTCAGGTACTTGAAATATCCTACACATTACCTCCAGAAGAGGTTTTTCTGCTTGTTTACCAAAACTACTCCAAATTCCACCCGCAATCTGCTTTCGCTTCATACCCAATGCATTGATGACTAGCAAACTTTCATTAAGACTTAGTTGCACAGTCACAGAATTAAACGTAATGGATAGCTGGAGCTCAACCTCACTGTGAGAATCACATAATGAATTGATGATAGATACAAGCTCATCAAAATTAGATAATGCTTCATCCAGAACAATTTCTTTACGTGTGGTACCTCTAGAATTACTAATCGATTTTACAGATAGTCCTGCATTCGCGGCAATAGATTCTTTGGCATATTCATATTCAATGAATGCTTCCCTATACCATGATAGATCTATAGAATCATTCCCTAATTTTACTTCTACTACTTTCTTGAAAAACGATATTGCTACTTCAATAAAGCTTGTGCTTACGAGCCTATATACAAGTTTTCGATGGTCATGCCCTTTAAGCAAGGAGGCCACACCCGATTGAATAATCTCACGACCTATTGTCATCAATAAACTGTTGTAGTGTCATTCTACGAAAAGCAATACTGTTTATTTCTGGCAATCCTAATCGATTCTCAATAACATCTGCGTATTCTTTGCATAGTTCGGTAAGAAGATAGTATCGCTGAAGTTGCTTCGCAACGATGCCCAATGTACCACTACCAGCGAATGGATCAAAGATCAAATCCCCAACAAAAGAGTAGAGCTTGATGACTTGTTTGCATAGCTGTTCTGGAAATATCGCAGTGTGTAGCTTACTTGATTTCGGTGCAATTTGCCAAATATTTGAACGCTCAAAGTGATCATCAACTAAACTAGATGTCAAGACATCAGAATCATACTGGCGTAAATTCCAGTCAATCAGCCTGCGTGACTTTTTGCGATATACCATAACATACTCAGTACAGGAATTAGCCTTATAGGTGAGAGGTTTTCTGTTCTGGTTAAAATTGGAAATTCTGTTCTTAGCACTCTTCTCAGGTTTCGCCCATATAATATCATCAATAAAATCCCAACCCATCTGAGTTAATCTGGCATGAAGATCAAAAGGTACAGCATATCGTCTACTTGAGTATTTACGTCCTACACGAGGAACGATAACGGGTGACGTATTGAGAACAAAGAATCTTCCTTCTTTGGTCACACGGTGAACTTGTATAAAAACCGTTTCTAAAAAATTCAGGTACTCTGTATAACTGGAATAGATGGAGTAATCTCGTGCGTTATAGTAAGGTGGTGAAGTGAAGGTCAAGTGGATAGAATCATCTGGTATGCTCTGAAGAATTTTTGCAACGTCGCCCTCAATTAACAAATTCTTGAGCTCATCTGGAGATTCAGTATGAGATGTTTCGTTTTTCTGATGTTCACTCATGATTTCAACATCTGCAAGATCTTTGATCATATCATTGGGATGACTCGTCAATTTCTGCAACAAATCTGAAACATCCTGATCGCCTCTGAAAACAAGCAACCCTCTGATAGCTTGCATCGCTACTTCTGGATTTTGATGCTCAGCATATTGAAACAGCAATGGTTTATTGATAACATCTTTCTTGCGTCCTATGGAAGACAATGCCTCTCTTTTCTCCATTGTAGAGCTACCGTTTTCTAAAATATGAATACAGAATTCTGTTGGGCAATCGGGTCTCCCCAAGAGTTCCAGAAAATCAGAATATTTTAGATCTGTCTCTGAAAAAGTTTCTAACATTAATATTTTGCACTAAAGTAGAATAGAATCCTCTTCATTATATATCTAAATCATCTATAGGTTCAAATTTTGTCCCTGAGCCCCCAGAGGCTTTGAGGAACTCCGTTTTTGAATCATCATATTCAACCATATGCCTATAACAAATGATGAATGATTTTCAAAAGAAATTTAGCATGTGAATCCTGTTTTCACAACATTAATACCCTGTACCCCCTTGATGAAGTGCCATCTACATCTCAAAGGACTTGCATGAACACTTCATTATAGCATGCAACTGAACATCATCTATTGTAACGCGACACCGTTTATTGATGTTTTCTTGCAAACACATTTGCTGACTGCATTGAGCCATGAGTCTTATTCTCATGAATCATTTTCGGCTTGAGGCCATCTCTACCAGTTGCATATTTGTTAGCGGTCAAAATCACTTCAAACCTCAGTGATTGATACTGATCATCCATTCAAAAAAATCAGTGGACCACTAACCGACCGAATTAAACCTACTGTTACTTTTTTCATCAAGCATTTTGACAATATGGATTAAAAAGGCATTCAGCTTGATGAGCGATTTACTAAGATCCCTTGATCACCTCCTGCAAGTGATATTGTGTGTGATTCAGAAGAAGAGATAACCTTGATCGTTCTATTTCTTTTACAACAAGGTCATATGACCAATTCTTCTCAAGAATAACGAGTAAGGATTAATTGTTCCCATTATATTGAGTACGATGCTACTTACGTGCACACCCAAATAAAGAATTCGTCATCTATTTATATTGGAGATAATCGATCACTTCCTATTTGATGTCATTCTACTTGAATGCACAAGTCAACAGTGAAGTTATCACAAGCGATACGGATCCAAGATTCAACTTTCCCATTTTGTCATTCATTGCCACGGGTCAATAATTGCTTGATTGCCTGTCCAGATTCATGTTCTGGGGCCAACTCCAACAATGCATCTACTGCTATCTGTGCGTTGACCAAATCGCCCATCAAAATATGATTACGGGCCAATTGTAGTTGGAACTCTGGAACGGTTGAATCCAAGGCAGTAGCTCTCTCAAGATGCTCTTGTGCAAGTTCCAATTCCCCTTTACGCTGGTAGATCAATCCGAGATTGAAGTGAATCAGAGCAGATTCTTCAAGATCATTGGCGGCTCCATAGTATTCTACTGCTTCATCCAATCGTCCCTGTGCAGCTAGTACATCTCCAGCATATGCATATGGTAGTGGCAGATAGGGGAACTCCTGAAGAAGAGCTAAACTTGCCCTAAGTGCTTGATGATATTGCCCTTTTGAAAAATAGTATGAGCGTAGTTGATCGGTGGCTGCAAACCACTGAATTTCCCCCTGGTCCAGTAAGCGAGCAAGTTCTTCGGCCCGTGATTTTGTAGTAATGGTATCTGGTTCAAGGGCAGTGATGCCATCTAATGGTTGAAATGGCCATGAACCCAGGAGTTTCTGCAGTCTTAACTCACCAAAGATAGAATCCACCTCCGTAAAAAGCACCTCTGATCGTGCAGTCTCTTTTGACACATAATTTTTCGGTTCTCCGTGGATTTGAGAGTCATAAATGGCCTTGTAAAATGCATCAGCAAGGATAAAATACCCTTCAAGATTCGGGTGCAGATGCTCCAGCATCAAGTCTGAACCGATGATCTTATCGTTAGAACTCTGTCGTAATGCTCCCTGAGTATCCACAAGCAATGCACCCCACAGAAAAGACTCTTCTCTGATGATCTGATTCACTTCCTCGGTTCCTCGAAATCGTAACTGATCCAAATCTTTGGCTTGAATATAGGCATCCCGTGCTTCGTCGTACTCTCCCTGCACATCCAGCAGAGCTGCTAAAGTAAACCAAGATTTTGCAGCCATTGAATCGATTCTTATAACTCGCTTGATCTGTTGAATGGACTGAGGTGTGGAGTCTGCACGTAATGCTGTCTCATAAGCATTCTCCCACAGATCTGGGTTCGTGGAAGAACTGAGTCCACTCTGGAAGGGGGCATGTGAGCGTTCATTACTTGCAATGGTGCCAATAAAGACAGGCACATCATGATGATGATACTTCTTTAGAATACTGCGAAGATTTCCCCTAAACTGCTTCATTCCTGCCTGATAGATTCTGGACTCCCATGGGATGGACTGTCGCCCCACCATTCGCTCCATCAAAGTAGACGACCTGCCCTCCCTCTGAATGACCACTTCCGAAGCTTTCATCAAACCCGTACGGAGGATCTGCAGGATTCGAAGAGATTGCAGTTGTAGATATATATTCACAACCGATCGATGCTGTCCAAGTGATTGCGACGAACCGATACCCAATGCACCGTAGAATTCATTGTGACCTGCGTAAATTAATACTGCGTCAGGTGAGTGATCAAGAATTTCATCCACTTGATCTAGAATCGTATACGAATTGACAGCTGCCATAGCGACATTAACCACTTCAATATGTAATGTTGGCCAGCTCTGCTGAAGTCGCTGTTCTAACATGCGAGAGAAACTGCCTCCATAATAATAGGGATACCCAGCAGCACTGGATCCCCCTTGCACAAAAATCCGTATCGTAGAGCTGTCCTTCTTCGCACGAAAGGCATCATGTAAACCCGTTGGCACTCTTACTTCCTGACTAAAATAGCGCCTTGATACCTCTCGGTTCATGACCAGATAGTCGGACGAGACCTCTACTGGTACGAAAAGAGGATAGTCCTCTCCGAAGCCTACGATCCGAAGTCCTCCCTCAACCAGTGCAAAAAACAGAACTGGTATCGTCCACATCAAACCATAAAACGCCCACTTTTTTCGGGAATCGGCGTTCTCAGATGTCATTGAATGAGGGCGACGGAAATGACACTTGACCCTGAATTTCCAGTCATCCGTACTGAATATATCCCACTTGGAAGCCCCTGTGCATTGAAAATAATGGAATGCTCTCCAACGGGTAATTCATCTTTGAGCAAGGTAGAGACCCGTCGTCCAAGCATGTCGTACACTTCAATCTCAATGTTCTGAAATCGGTCAAGGCCAAACTGAATCGTCGCTTGACTTTGGAATGGATTTGGATAACTCTCATGAAGCGTAAAGCCAACGGAAGGGTTTACGGGTGAAACCGTTCCAACGGTGATCAGATGTGGCTTGGGTGGAGGTAGACGCTTATTCGTGTAAATATGAAACTCACCCGGTTGCAGATCTTGGGCAACGAATCCAGTCACATTCAGCGAATCTCCTGAGAAATAATCATACCAGTAGACTGGAGGCGTAGAAAGGCGGGCTACATTTGATGTGGGAGTGACTCCAAAATTCCCTACAATTATCGCTTGCATTTCGGAAGCTTCGTGGCGAAGGTGAATCCGCTTTGCATTCCCTGATAACTGCATGGATACCTTCGTATCTTTGCTACGGAAAATTGGGTTTTCACTTCGTATATGAAGGAGTGCTGACCATGAATCGTATAGATTCCGCCTCAATGGGTCGTCATAATAATCCCAGCGTATGGGTTTGATGCCGGTGCGACTTGGTGCAAACGATGGACATTCACTGCTATTTCCATCGGCCCGTAAGCATTGCTCTCCGCGATTGCCATAGCCATAACCCAATTCACCAAATTGCCAAATCATCTTCGGTCCGGGTAGTAGAAAATGAAAAGCTCCCGCCATTTTCAAGCGATCAAGAGCGGTCGGAAGGTGGCGGACATTGTAGGTACCATGATTTGAAGGGTGAGAAACTTGACAGGCATTCCCTCCATTCGGGAAACGTTCACACGCCCCATATTGACGCATCTTATACATTTGCCATTGCTCATCGTGACTTTCCATATACACGACGATATGCGGCAAGTCCCAGTTTCTCCCCCCTTCCCCATAATAGGCTCGGTTAAAGTTACTATTTTGCCCCCGATTATACCCCATCAGAGCTTCCTGAAATGGATGGGTTACATTACTCCACACCATCATGCCTGGATGTCCACGGTCCACTCCATAAGCGGCCAACTCTCTTTCTTCCCGATCATGTGTCCAGTGCTCTAAAATGATATAGGCTTCTGGATTGACACTCCACATTGCATCCGCCATACGCTTGATGAGACGAATACGTGAAGGATCATAACTGTTCCAATCATCAAAACTTGACTGAGTATTACGCTGCGTAAATCCTTTCGATAAATCAAATCGAAATCCATCTACATTGAACTCGGTCAGCCAGTATTCATTCACTTGATCTAGCCAATATTGAGTATAGGGATGTTCATGATTTAGATCAAAGAATACATTATAGGGATGAGTTGGTGGAATATTGATCCATGGATTTTCATTCACAGCACCATAGAGGGATACCAGAGGAGAGGGAAGATCTACATGGTTATAAACGACATCCAGTAGGACAGCAATGCCTCGCTTATGTGCTTCATCAATGAATTTTTTAAGATCATCAGCGGGGCCATAGTACTTATCTGGTGCAAAGAAAAAGTTCGGTTGATACCCCCAGTTGAGATTCCCACCAAACTCAGCAATGGGCATTAATTCAATCGCGTTGATGCCAAGACGCTCTAAGTATCCCAGAGTGTCGGTGAGTGTTGACCAGTCATGAGCCTGGAGAAAATCACGCAATAGAAGCTCATAAATGACCAGTTCCTCAGGTGCGGGAGGGGTAAAATCGATCTCTGACCATGCAAAAGAAGTTTGATCTGTCTTGAGTACCGACACGGGCCCTGTTGTTTTTCCAGTGGGATATGCTTTCAGATTTGGATAGGTACTTGGAGCAATGGACTGATCGTGTTCTGCGTCCAATATAAGCGTTGAAAACATGTCCGCGAATCGCAGATCTCCTTCGGCAACATACTGATAGCCAATCTCTTTACCGGGTGACAAGTCATTGAGCGTGATCCACCAATGGACACTGTCTGGGCGAGGGGCATCCCAAAACATGAGTCCTGCGTCTTGGATCTCCCAATCATTAAAGTCTCCAATGACATGCATGTAGCACTTCTCTGGAGCATAGACTGACAACGTAGCCGAGGATGGATTAGATGGGTCATAGTTCACACCGTCTTGAATTCCCAGTGGACGGGTGCGATGAGTGATTTCTGGGGGAGACAGACCAACCGAATCCGATACCATGTGCCCTTCACTGTTCGCAGCCGTAATTTTAAAGGACACGTCGCAGTCAATGGGTTCATCCAGTTGGTAATAGATGATTCCTCGTTCAAAGTATTTGAAGCCATCGGACTCGTCATCATTGACTTTTACGGTAATACTTGTAATTTCCGATGACGAAAACACACCTGCACTAACCGCCGTGACGGCTCCATTTTCATCGCGGTGACGGGCCATTTGAAAAATCATGAGGTCCTCCACTTGAACGATTGAATTATTATTATCGTTTGGATTGACAAGGTCATTCAATGGATCGGTAATCCAGACATTATTGCTTCCAGAGTCATTGAAGTGGACATGTACTTTATACTGGTAGGACCTTCCTACATTGAGTTGATGGGTATAATGCCACTGCTTCCAGTATTCGTCATATACCATGAGGGACGGTGCATTCGGACTGATTCGCCCCCCACTATTGGGCCCCCAACCATTAAATTCGCCGGGCAAAAAAGCACTGTGTATCGTTTGGTCAGGAACCCATCTGAAGGTTACATCTACCAATTGCCCATGACTGATCCCCTGAACACAGGTCAGAAGAAACAACAAAAGAATGAATCGAAACATTAAGGTTTAGAATGGAAAGCGTGATTCAATACTGTAAACAAATCACCATGAACATCACCTGCGTGACCAGACTATTTGTCAACTTTTAATTGTCCCAAAGTCATTGATCCCTGTTAAGATAACAACCCAGTAGCAGATTCCTACTCGCTCTGAGCATTCATCATGGATTCATATGAAATTCTTTGAGCATTGACCATTACAACTTGGATATTGAACGCAAATGCAATAGGTTAGCAACATTGACCACAAAACATCAACATCTTACTACTCTTTGAATAAACCATTGAAGAATTCAGATGATGACCATCCTGCCTTCTTAATCTCATCAAGATTCGGAATTCACTCCTGTCAATCCCATTATCTGATGATCAACATCGGCTTTGTATGCCCAGTGATCTTCCCATCTATATTGACCTCTAATCTGTAATAATAGACACCCGAAGGCAATTCCCCACCTTGAATCTGCAGAGTTTGATGTTGACCAAGTCCATACCACTGATCGGGTATGTACATGACAGTTCGCCCAAGTAAGTCCGTTACAATCAACGAGATCTGGGCAGGTGCTGGCAAATCAAAAGCAATGTTGGTCATCGTAGAAAAAGGATTCGGATAATTGCCCCAGAGTTGTACCGATACTGGAGAAGTTTCAGAAAGTTGAATATTCACATTGGACTGATCAATGATGGTAAATTGTCTCTGCTGAGAAACGCCATCATACCCTCCACCCGATGCAATCAATGTGAGCACTACTTCACGATTAAATTGAAAACTCCCACCATGTTTTAGATGATCATCAACCACTCTTTCATCACTGATCGTCTGATTATTTTCTTGGGAAGTGATTATGATCGTCTGTTCCATCTCCCAGTTAGAGGGTGTGAATGTCAGAGTTGAGGGCGAAATCTTCACAAAGGTGTTTGAACTGGAAATTTCAACCGTCACATTTGCGATAGGTTTTTGTGCAAGAACAATCTGTAATTCGGTGGATTCTCCATCATAAATTGTACCAGTCGTCGGCTCCTCGGCGGTTTGAGGAAGATCTGGATTCAGATTGATTCTGGAAAGATCATTATCAACAATCGTGATTGATAACTGCTGCGTAATTCCAGCATATTCGGCTCCCGCTCCCGTCAGAATTAGAATTTCCTGATCATTCTCCTGATTCTCATCTTCTGATGCTACTATATTGATGGATTGTGCTTCGTTCCAGTTTTGTGCCGTGAAGGCTACCACCTTAGGACTGGGAACCATATTTTCTCCATCGGGGATAGTCAGAAGGACATTTCCAGATGGTGCAGTATTGAGCTGCACAATAAATTCTTGTGCTGAGCCCTCTGGAACCGTCAGAGTATTTGGAGAAATTGCAATCCCGGCAACATCATTATCTTCAACCGTGACGATAACCTCATGAGTCACTTGATCATAATCTCCACCCGAAGCAGTTAGAAGAAGCGTTTCAATGTCATTGTCTATATCATTGTCTTCATTGGCCTTCACCATTACCGATTGCAAGTTCGCCCAATTAGTGGCTGTAAAGGTCAGATCCGTAGGATCAAGTGTCAGATCTCCCCGTGCATCCATATTCACCATCACATCAGATGATGGTTCGGAAGTTAATCTCAGTTCAAAGTGAGTGAAGCTTCCTTCTGTTACCGTAATTGTGTTTGATTTTAAGACAATCCCTGTTGAGTCATCATCTGATATAATCACGAAAACCTCTGATTGAACGTCATTATACATTTCACCTGATGCATATAGGTTCACGATGAATGTATCATTGATTGCATCGATATCTTCAGCTGCTGTCAATGTCATTGCCTGAAGACGATCCCAATTCTGTGCTGTGAAGATGAGAGTTTTGGGCTCAATTAATAAATCCTTATGATCTGATGTTGATATAATTACTTCGGAAGGAGGAGCACCGTATAACCTGATATAAACCTCATTAGATGAACCCTCGGGAACCGTCAGATCTGACGGAAACGCATCAAGCCCAGCACAAGTATTCTGATTGTATGATACATGATCAGGATTGCTCTTTCGCTTTGTCGCAGTTCCATCATTGTCAATGATGGTAGCCGTTGCCGAAGGGCGAACAATCTCTGAATGGGTGGCATTGGCAAGGGTGACCCTAAAGGTTTCTGTATTCTCTAATTCAGCGTCGTCTATAATCATAAACTCAATCATTTCGCGAGCAATACCTGGCGTAAATCTGATAAGCCCGCGACACTGAATGTAGTCCTCTGCGGCGGTTGCCGTCTCATCGGTGCTGGAGTATTGCACGGTGACGACCTGATCGGTCGTATGACTCAGTTCTACTGGCAAACGAATGATCCCATCATCCTCTTTGGCCTGAGCATCGTAAATGGTGATTTTCGGAAGTCCTTGATCAACAATAGTCACCTGAACTTCCTCTTGTTGACCACTGTATCCGCCTCCCGTTGCACGTATGGTGAGCGTTATCTCATCATTGTCTGTATCAAGATCTGTGCCTGCTTCCAGAGCGAACTCATTGGAGATCTGCCACTCGGATGGCGTGAAGGTCACCGATGGTCTCGGAATCATTAGATCCGAAGTCTCATATCCAGAAATATCTACGGTGACATTTGCTGAGGGCTGTGCCGTCAAATAGACGCTCAATGCATCCGACTCTCCCTCTGCAATCCGTAGGGATGTCGGTTCCACCACCATGTCAATCTGATCCTTTTCTTGGATGGTAACAGTGACAGTTTCGCTGATACCATCATAACCACCACCAGACGCATTCAAGATCAGCTGTATGGGGAGATCTGCATCGGCATCGGAGTCTTCTTCTGCCATCAGGTCAACGGACTGATTTTGATCCCAGTCGGACACTGAAAAATTCAGGACACTGGGAG
>JAPOUL010000017.1 GCA_026708685.1 Bacteroidota bacterium | reverse complement strand
CATCTATATACTCTGATGGATCATCCACCATTTGAGCGAAAATGACTGCTCGAGCGACTGCAAGAGGCTTACGAGACCACCATAGGTGTAATGTAGAAGGATGACCGTGGCGTATCGATTTCTCTCGTGCACCTGCTTCATTAATGGATTCTAGAGGTAAAGCAGTTTCGATCAGCTTTTTAGGATTGTATTGTTGCATTTGAGAGCACAAATTTTCGATCCACATCAATATCGTTCAATCAGATTCTTCAGTTTGATTGAATTCATACAGATGGAATCAATTTATCACAATGAGTAAGTGGAAATGAGAGGTAATATAAGTGTTTACAAGGAATTTATCATCACATGTTGGAAGTCAATTAGGCAAAGATCCAGATCTGAGGACAGATTCTAAGTTGATACCGATTCGTTCTGCGGCTGCTTCAGTTTCTGCATCATTAATGTGGGCATATCGAAGAGTCATATGTTCACGACTATGTCCAAGAAGTCGCATTACAATAGGTAATGGAACTTTACTTTTAACTGCATGGCTTGCGAATGTATGTCTAAGATCATGCAAACGAACATCATTCAGACTGGCTATCCGTTTTACTTTTCTCCACAGTGATAATTCAGTGGATCTTGGTTGGGACGGGTTGTGGCGAGAGGGAAAGACATACTTACTGCTTGTTTTAGGTTGTCTTTTTAGAATTTCTTGTGCCTGAGAGTTGAGAAATACTGCACGTTGCCCAGTTTTGCTATCGTGAAGATATAACATATCTCCATGATATTCAGACCATCTTAGTTGGATAATCTCACCCTTTCGACAACCAGTATAGAGAAGAAGTCGAATTATATCAACTTGTTGACGTCCAGAATAGCGTCCTCTATGCGAATCTAAGGCTTGATGTAGTTTGTTAATTTCGGTTTGAGATAAGAATCTAGTGTGCTTGTGGCGAGGATTTCGTTTGAGTCTATCTGTAGGATTATTCTGAATCAAACCATATTCAATTGCATAATTAAAAATTTGCTTCAATATATCCAACACTCTATTAGCACCCCCTGGTGAAATACTACTGTATCGCTCAAACCATGAATGAATTTCAATTAAATTAATCTGATCAAGAGGTTTAGCACCAAATGTAGGAATTAGTTGAGTTTGAAGTGCACTATCAGTGCGTATGCGAGTTGACGCTTTTAATCTGGAGTAGCAAGCTTTTTTCCAAGATCCATTCACAAATTCTTCAAACGTAGGTAAAGGCATGATTATTGGGAAAGAACTTTTCCAATTTTTTCCACTGCACTTCTTTCTAAGGTATCATCAAAGTGGGTGTACTTTAGAGTGGTTGAAGGATCTTGATGACCAAGCAGGCGACCAATGGTAAGTAGAGTTTCACCCATTCGCAGAGCAAAACTTGCATAACTATGTCGCAGATCATGTAGACGGACTTCTGGAATACCAGAATCATTTCGAACGGTCCGCCAAGTACGATACAGCGTTTCCACTGATAAAGGTGCATCTTCTCGATCATTGGGAAAAATCCATCCGTTCTTTGGGATAAAGCTATCAAGAATTGAGCGTGCTGATGAAGATAGCCAAACAGTCCTAGGTCCAGTTTTGCTATCTCGGAGAAAAAGATGCCCCATCCGATATTCAGACCAATGCAATGTCCTGATCTCACTCTGACGACATCCAGTTAAAATTAGCAAACGTATAATCGAAACAGGTAGATAGGCATCAGATTCATAGGTTTCAAGTACAGTACCCAGTCGTTGAAATTCTTCCAGAGTCAGAAAACGCTCCCGGCCAGAATTAGAGTAGCGGCGAAGTCGTAAACATGGGTTGCTATTAACAGGTCTATGTCCAAAAACTTCAGCTTGATGCATGATTAAAGACATGATGGATAAAGAACGATTAGCTGCCGCAGGCTTGGATGATAATCTGCTAAACCAGTTTTGAATATCTTGGCGAGTAACATCAGATACGAATATCATTTCAAATGATGGTAGAATTTGATTGCGGAGATGCGATCTGTTCACCTTGAGAGTACTAGGTTTCCATAAACGTTGGTGGTGTTTAAAAACCTCTTCCGCAAAAGTTTTGAAGATCACTGCACTAAGCTCATTCAATTGGTTTTATCTTGCTTCTAAATCCGTAGTCGTGAAGTGGAGGGCCTTGCAATTTTCAATGACAGTTCTCTCCGTGTCTTTAGGAATTCCATGTGGAATGTCAGCACATATTTCAAAAGATACTGTTACTTCCGCACCTTCAAGTTGTAACAAATGATTGACAATTTCTTCCATAATGACGGAAGAATCACGATTTACATCATTGACATCTAGTGTTACCGATCCATAAAACCGCTTATTAAGCTTTATTGGAGTAGGATCTGGGGTTTGGCCACCATCATCATCATTCTCAGGATTATCATTAGTGTGTTGCTCATTGATTTGTCTAATGGCGATGTTAGATCTTACTACAAGGCTTCGAGAGTAAATATCGTTGAGGCTTAAGGACTGTTGGATACTAAGCCCGACATAACTTCTAGTTTCTTCGTTGAAACTGTCAGCATATGCAAAACTCTCACTATCCCAACTTATCAGTCTTAATCCATCTTCAATAGATCGTAATAGTACTTGAGGTTTGCTGACACGTTGCAGATATGGGTATCTTGCAAAGTATTCAACCATTTGTCGGATTTCTATATGGTTTCCATCCCACAGAGGAATTGAGTCAAGTTCCATGCGAAGACGAGTTCCAGAAAAACTATCAACCATCAATTCCTCAGTTTGCAGTCGTCTTGAAACACGCTCAGCTAAGAATCCTTGTCCCCGAAGGCGGATAATTTCCCATGAAGTCGCATCTTTAGGCTGAGATTGTACGGGTACGAGTAACCACTGATAAGTTTCTGGAATCTGCACAGTGACTGCTTCAAGGGATGAGTTTTTTCCTTGCTCTGCCTGCTTGATCTGCTGTTGCGATAAATTCAATCTACCACTTTCTTCAACAATGGAATTCCATGCAAGATACCGCCTCATTGCATCTTGTAGATCTTGCCGACGGGTTTGATCGGGTGCAAGAAAAACTAAAGCATTACGGTACTGGCGCGGAGATGAGCCCCTGCTTTCTAGTAATTTTCCGGCATGAAGTTGTGCAGGTGAATTGCCATCTTTGTGGTATACATGGTCAATACCAAGGACAACAAGGCGAGTATCAAAGGTATCTATAATATCATGGCCGGATTTAGGGGCGACATGGATACTACCGAATCCACCCGTATTCTTCAATGCATCTCGTAATTGGTTTTCTATTTCGGTCTGAACATGGTCTGTTTTTCTCAATAGCTCTTCTGCACGGTCTGTTGCAAGCTTTCCAACCGTCGGCCTAGTATCATACCAGTAACTCGTTCCATCCTGATAAAGATAAGTTGATTTATTAGATAGTCTCCTTAATGCGTCACCAAATACCGCATGCTGCTCACCTGGAAGTACACAACCTAGTTTAATTCTCCGATCCTCTATTCCTCGATGTAGCGACCCAATCGTTGGAGCAGATCCAAGATATATTGCTCTAGCAACACGGCGACAGGCAGAGTATTTACCTAAATTTGAAATTTCTGCATCAATCCTTACAGGGGTTGATTGAGTTCCATCAATATCTTTTTCGATGATTGGTTTCCAATCATCGGATAAGTAGCGAGTAAGTTCAGAAAGTACATGGTGCTCATCAATAGAAATAGAGGCGGGTAGTATAAGAGGACTCCGGTCCCCTTTCTCCCATAGATTGTGAATTACTGCTGCCATTAAACGGAGAACACCCCTCGTTCTCTGAAATCTGACCAATGTAGACCAATCTGAGTATAGCCTATCAAATACCTCAGGATGAATCGGGTATGCAGCTTGAATCCTTTTTTCATAATCTGACTCTCTGCACTCCTGAGGGAAGTCATTAGATTCGCGGCGGTAGAGATCAACAAATTCACGTGAGACAAGATCTCGGGTTCTAAACTGATTAGGATCCGTTAACGGCTTGAACAACCTTCGTCTAACAATTTCAAATCCTTCATCGGCACTTGCTGGTCTCCATGAAGATTCAATACGCCCTATCACATTGCAGAGTCGATCCAGAGCTTCCCGACCACGTTGTCCTCCAACCTCAAGGTCATCAGCTTGCTGAAATGGTGAATTTGAAGAATCGGAAGCAGGTAAACTCACAACCAAAAGACAATTCGTGGCCCCTTTCACTGATTCTGTGAGAGCTTGTGCAAAGGTAAATTGAGTTTCAAAACTACCCCCTGCTAAATCGTTATCATCGTGAAGTTGTCGGGCATATGCAACCCATTCATCAATTAGGATTAGACAGGGACCATACTGCATTAACAACTCACGTAATCTATACCCTGGGCTCGTAGCATGTTCATCGTCTTTTTCAATCATCTGATATGCATCGTATCCGCCTAACTGCCAAGCAAGTTCGCCCCATAGAGTACGAACGACTGTACCATCTGGCTTTGTAACTGGATTACCGGGGGAAATGCTAGTTCCAACCAAAACTACGCGCTTAACCTTGGGGATTTCAGATACCTCAAGGTTGTCTAAAATATTGTCAATCCCCTCAAGTGAATTAAGATTAACACCAGAAAACAAATGGTAAAGTGCAAGCATTGAGTGAGTCTTACCGCCACCAAAATTTGTTTGAAACTGAATGACTGGATCTCCTCCATTCCCAGTAACACGTAAGATTCCGCCGGATAAAATACTTTTAAGGCTTTCTGTCAAAAAAGTACGACGAAAAAATTCCACTGGATTACTGTACTCATCAACTGCTTCTCCATTATGAACTTGCCATAGGTCCGCTGCGAACTCCGCCTGATGATATTGCCCACTTGCAACATCATTATGTGGAGTAACAACCAATCTCCAAGGTTCAAGCTTTGGAGATGCCCTACCAACTGCTGGTGCAATTTTGCGGCGTTCGCTTCGCATTTGCTGATCAAAGCGAACGCGTAGCAACTCTAAACGCAATCTTTCTATCTCTTCTGATTGAGGGGCTGAAATAGATGTTAGCAAACGAGCAGTGGTATCAAGAACCCTGAGAGTATCATCACTTGAAAATTGATCTTGATGAGCCCATTTGTTGCGGTGCTCTAACAGTTCACTTATAAAACTTCGCTCCGCAGGTCCAAGAATATTCTTGAAAATATCTTTCCAAGTAGCCTTCATTGCTTTCAGCAAGGCAGCTACATCCCAATCTGTAATAGGATGATCTCCAGTGTATGGATCATCTGTAAAGCGCCCCAAGGTTTTATGGTCAACCTTGTTTTCCTTGATTGCTATATGTATTTCTCGCTCAACAAAAGGTGCGAGTCCAATTTTTAGAAGCGTCAAAGCTTTGCCAACGCGTTCAAAATTCGTCAATGCCATATTAAAGTGAGTCTCAAAGTTAATAAATCAGACATCCATTATTTGAGTATAGAACCAGCAATGGAATGAATTAGACAGATGAACCCAGAATGTAAACCTCCAGCAAACTCTGAAAAATGCTTCACCGATACTCCAAGTCAATATTTCTATCAAAACATAGAGATTTTGGAAAAGTATCTTGAGATGAGTCATTATTAAACTTATATGCATCAGAATTTGTGATATTCTCGAGGGTCACTTCCAATTTCAAGAAGATTCTTCAAACTATAATTCACACTAGTAACACCAAAATCAGGTTCACTTTGAAACGGTTTGTCAATATAAGAAACTTCAATGCATTGACCATCTTGGTCAAATAGAACTAACGCCAAAATGAACTGCTCGGGTTTATTTAATGAGTATAGAATTTCATTACGGGTTACAGTTACATGTTCAGCATCACTCCTCCGTCCTTTTACTTCAATGAATCTCAGGGTATTATTACTATTATCTTGGCTCTCAATATCATAACCTAATTTTTCTAACTCGCGATCTATGGGTAAATAGCCTAGATCTCTCTCAATATTCATTACTATCTCTCTGGCTTTTGTTGCTACCACTTGGGTATCAATTTTAGGCTGTGCCTCTGATTTTGACTTAATTCTGTTAATCAATCCCATTGGGACCACTAAGAGTCCTCCTAAAATGATTGGAGGACGAGATGAAATTTGAGCATCTCTATTTAATTTTTCAAGACGATTTTTTAAGCGATTGTGAAGATTTTCAGCTCGTCGTCGAGCATCTCTCCAATGTAATCGTGCATTAGTTTTACCAGCAGCTTCATCTAATTTGAGCTGATCTGCCCTGTGATCCCAATAATCAATCTCTTTGGTGAGACGTTCTTTGACAGCATTTTTGGTCTTTTCAATCATTGATAGCCGAAAAGTTTTGACCTCATTAAGATGGTCTTGTACAACGTTTTTAATGGCGTAATTCTGGACTTGCTTTTCTAAATCCCGACTTATCCAAGAGCACTCGGATCTCCCAAGAAGTTCTTGAACTGTTGGGTCATCCTTTGATAGTGGACGATAGTCAAGATAGGGAGCATACTGAAGATATTTCGGTTGATTTTTCTCATCAATCTCAACATAGAGGACTCTTTCAGAAAGTGTTCGGCGCTCACTTTCACTGATAAAATTACTATCTTGAATAATATGTTTGATGGAAAAAAGAATACGGGGACAAGTGCCATAATCTCTTTCATCTATGAGAACTGCACCTCTTCTTAGAAGAGATCGATAATTCCGAAGGGTTAAATGTACAACTGCATTCAATAGCGAATGTCCAGGCGTTAAAAATGCTGCAGTAGCCTTCCCGTGAGATATCGATATTAAATCTTTCTCAAAAACTACTCTCTCGTATTGACGTAATACTGGGATACCAGTTCCAACCTCTTGATCAAGGCTTCGGATTAATGATGGAACATGCTTTACTTCATAACGTCGGTGTTCACGTTCCTGTAAGCGACCGCCAAGTCTCCTAAAAGCCTCAAGAAAGAATGATTCAACATAATGAGGTTGGAGCCGGCGAGCCTCTGCACGTTCCATCGTGTCTCTTATCTTATGCAAGCGTGATGTATCCATTATATCAACAGCGAGTTGATGCTCATCCAGAAGTTCTCCATATGCATCAGGATTTAGGGTTTCGTCAATGATTTTCGTAAGCCGTGCTTGAACCTCAGGTTTTTCACCGTAACGAATTGCGTCTAACAGAAGATTGCGTAATGGCTTCCCCTCAAACTCTAACTTTCCAAGAACATCAAATACTTGTCCACCTAAAGATTCACGTGCCTGATTCAGTTTGTCCAATAGAGTACGATACACATCTCCTTCGCGAGTATCTTCAGCTACTAAATTCCAAAGATGGCAGACTTCCGACTGACCAATTCTGTGGATACGACCAAACCGTTGTTCCAAACGGTTCGGATTCCATGGAAGGTCATAGTTAACCATTAAATGAGCACTGTGAAGATTAATTCCTTCGCTCGCAGCATCAGTTGCTAGTAAAATTTGAACAGTAGGATCATGCCAGAATGCTTCCTGAATGGCAAGCCTCTCCTTACGTCCTACGCCCCCGTGAATAACCTTGATGGCTTCAGGACGACCTACACGGGTAATCATACGGTTTTCTAAATACCTGAGGGAATCTAAATGTTCGGTGAATATCACAATTTTTTTGCCATGAGCACCAGTGGGCATCAAGTTAGATGATGAATTTGTTTTTTTTTGATTTTCAAAATTGGAACTTATGTCTTGTACAACAAAAATCTCGTCAAGAATCGTAGCCAGCTCGTTCCACTTGGTATCTTTTCCAGAGTCCCTAACTGCCAGTGCGTGGGATTCAAGAGTTTTCAAAGTTTTAATTTCAGCTTCAAGTTCGTTAATGGATTGAGATGCTGTTGCTCTATCAAGAATTTCAGACTCAACATCCTGAAATTCATTTTCAGGAATATCATCAAGGTCTTCAATTACTTCGGAAGGTAGGTCCGTAAATGCAGAATTAGATGTCACTTGATGCCCTCTCGTAACAGCTAAAAGTTCAGATAACACGCTTTCAAGACGCTTGCACCTTCTGCATAAAGACTGGTAAATAGCCTCGGGAGATGAAGCTAGGCGCCGCTGTAGAAGAGTCAATGCAAATCCAACAGTTCCAGCCCTCTGGCGATTCCCCAATTCATCTACTCGCGAGAATTCTTCTTTAACATAATCTGTCACAGACAGATACAGGTTTTGTTCATCCTCTGAGAGTTGATATGCAACAGTATTCGCAATACGTTCAGGGAAAAGAGGTTTACCATCAAATTTAACTAGCTTTTCTTTGACCATTCTTCGCATCAAGTCGGATACGTCAGTTTTGTGAACCCCATCTCTAAACCGACCTTCAAAACGATCTCCGTCTAATAATGCTAAAAAAAGCTGAAAATCTGTTTCTTTACCATTGTGTGGGGTAGCTGTCATCAATAAAAGATGTCGGGTCAGTCCAGATAAGAGTTGACCAAGGCGATACCGTTTAGTGTATTTGATTTCACCGCCGAAGAAAGTTGCTGACATTTTGTGAGCCTCATCAACAACAACTAAATCCCACTCGGCATCAGGTGCTTTCAATTTATCTGGAATGCTATCATCTCTGGATAATTTATCAAGACGGGCTATAACTAAATTTTCTTCAAGAAACCAATTATTCGTTCGGGCATAGTTAAGTTTCTCATTGGTCAAGACATCAAATTCAAGTTGAAACCGATGATATAATTCACCTTGCCATTGCTCAGCCAAACTACCAGGACATACGATAAGACATCTTTCAATATCTCCCCGTGCCATCAATTCTTTGATCAGTAATCCAGCCATAATTGTTTTGCCAGCACCAGGATCATCGGCTAAAAGAAAGCGAAGAGGTTGCCGGGGTATCATTTCATCATAGACTGCCGAAATTTGATGAGGTAATGGCCTTACATTAGAAGTGTGGATTGCTAGTAATGGATCAAATAAATGGGCTAATCGAATGCGCTGTGCCTCGGAAACCAATCTAAAATCTGAACCATTACCATCAAAACTCCAAGTACTTTCCTCACTAATAATTGAAATCCTGCTCTCATCTTCACGATTGAGTAATTCGTTCGAGATGCTACCCGAATCAGACTTGTAGACTAAATCAATTACATCCGAACCGAACCATTCAACACTGACAACAGTGACAGATTCGTCAGGGATTAACCCTTTCAATATAGATTTTGGTTGTAAATCTTCTAATTGCAATTAATGCACCATTTGATTTGTGAGAAATATACAACAGGAAATACTAAATACAATACTACGATAGAGAGTTCATTGAATGAAATATAAGTTTCATGAGTTATCTCTAAACTGTAGACCAGATCAAGTATCTTTCACTTTTCCAAAAACGGCAATTTTTATCCACAACGAGAGTGTATAACCCGAGCCTTTTGCAAAACCTCAGGATCAACTCCCAAAAACGCACCAGAAGTGCTTCAGTGCATTATTTTTTCTAAAACGCAGATATTTTGCAAACGCCTCACCCTTGAAATGATTCACTATTGTTCACGTCAACTTAAATCGTTAACTCTAATGGGGTATTCACGAATGATTACCTAACCTTCCAGATTCAGACACATCAAGAATGACGACATGAATTCTTTTGCGGAGTTTTGGATCAAGCCGCTTGATTAGCAACTCTTTTAGTTCTGTGGGTTTCTTGGGGATATCCCCATCTGGAGAAACAACCCTCATAAATTGTCTCTCTGCTCCAAACCAAAATACTACATAAACTCCGTATCCGTGTGATTTTGGATCTCGGGTGTAGTTCAATACAAGTTGATCAGTCAACCCCCGCCATATATCTATGTGAGAATTTTTCTTGATATGAACTAGTATTGAGATGTTAGAACCATACGACACTCGTATATCAGATCTTTGATGTTCTGCCCAAAAGCCCTCTGTCCCTCCATCAACTTGATACTTTTCCAGCTCGGAAGATAAATGAATTAACAATGTATCTCGGCAATCGTTTATCGGTTTTGGTTTTGGTTTTGATGGAATTTGGAGATTCTGATCCCATTCCCAGTAATCATGCCATGAATTAGTTGAATCATGACGTATATAATCAGCAAAATTTTCAAGAGTATTAAGCGTTAGTCCTACAAGGTCAGCAGCATTTGCTGGGACTCCATTACGTAAGGCTTCCTGAATCTGGTCCAATCTTAAATCTGAGTACTTTTCCATACGACGATGTTTCGATTGCTCTTTCTGGGCCATTGCAATCTCTTTTTTCCATTCCAAAAGATGTTCATCAGATCCCAAAGAATCTAGATTTTTTCTAGCATCTTCACAAGTACGTTTTTTCAACTCCCCAAGCCAACATGTGAAGAGCTTCCATAGTTTGGAATTGATCCCATGTTCATCACCTATGATACCATAATCATCAAATAACGGAGGATCTATACGACTCCCCAAGATTTGGACAAGTCTACATATCTCCTTTGAACTCCATTGTTCTATGTTGTGGAAATCAAATGGGCCAGTGGCACTCGGAACCAGTAAATCAATGATGTACTTCATACGAATTTCTTGACCCGTTGAAAGAAATCTGATCACTCTCTCAAGATAGGTTTCTCCCATGACCGACAATCCAGCCGCCAGCCACAGTGCTTGCTGTCCGATGTCCATCCCCTTACGCTTCAGCCGTCTTGTAATCAGATCCTCCAATGCTTGCTTAGTCATTCCATGATTCAAAATTGCCCCCCAAACAACTACACGAAGAGATTCTAATTTCTTAGAGTTGCACCGAGAAGGAAATACGGTAAACATCCGTGACACTGCACTTTGGGCCACTTGAGCGTAAGCCGAATCAAAAGCCATATCATACATGTGGCTATGTGGTGGACGATTTGAACGAACATTTGCATTATGAACCAAAACCATCGCTTCAGCAATCGCATCTGGATTGCTCATGAGAATCTGCTTATACCAATCTGGAACTTCGTAATGATGATCATTGTGAAAGATAAAGGTGGATTTCATGCGAGGTGTTTCAGTGACCAGATAAAATCCCAGTGCTCGCAGAATTCCTGATTCTGATACTTGTCTGAGATTATGACCCGCTTTATATGTCTCTACCATTGCTGCAAGACAAGGAAGTGCGATCAATGATCTTCTGCCCTCTTGATGAAGTTGAGCGATATCCGCGAGATCTGGAAGGTCATCACGGTCTTGTAATAGGCCACGAAATCCTATCAGGGTTGCTTTCACCAGATCATCATCTCCTTCAAAATAGTCTTTTAGACATGTGTATGAGTACTTTTTTTCTGTATTTGGATTGTCAAAATAGATATTGGCAAGTTCATCAAGAATTACAGGGATACATTTTCCTCTTTCCAGCTGGATCTTATTTCGGAGAATGATCTCAAGTTTTTTCGCTTTTCCTTGAGATGGGCATCTTGAATTTTCCGCTGTTCCAGTGCAAACTCCGTTGGTTCAAGTTCCTTCAATATTCCTCCTTCATTCGTTGATCATTCCACTGAATCAAGAGCCGTTTGCAAAACCTACCTGCCAATTCTAAAAGATGCACCAAGGGTGCTCTATGGCAATATTTCTGCTGAAACCCTGAGGTTTTGCAAAAGCCTCTCAATCTAGGAATTTCAGAGATTGCAGAAAGGATTTCTTGATCGGAAGGGGCGAGCCCAAGCTCTTTAACCCAAGGGTTGACCATGATGCCAGTTCTAGTGCTACTTTTTCATTGGATGCAAAAATTTGGGCAGCATGCTCAAGACACCATAGACGAAATCCATCTAGTGCATCATTGCCAACAAACTTGAGACCAATCATTCGGATCAGCAAAATATACCCGATTTCTTCTTCTTCCTGCACCAGTCCGTGTTCAATAAGGCTATACTGAATGCTTTCACGCTGATTCAGCCACCCTCGAATAGCATGACTTGACCGATGATTCACACCAACAGTAGATCCTAAAGAGTGGGCCGTAATTAACTGATGGAAATAGTCATCATACTCAACAAGAGTAAGCCATCGATAAAGTTCTGAGATGCTGAGCTTATCTCCAAAGAGATTTAAACCCTTTTCAAGAAGATGTAATACTATGTCTTCAAGTCTGAAGTCTTGTAATTTCGGGATGGCCCTGCTGGTATGTTTACAAAGAGAATCCAATAATTCACGTATCTGATTCTCGTTTGATTGATCAACGATGGTTCTAAAAAAACGTTGATCACATGCAGTAGTATCATGATTCTTGAAGCGTCCATCTATGAGATAATTCCATACATCTTTGGTGTTATCTCATCGGGGTAAAGAATGTAGAGTAGCGTATTTTGTAATTCATCATTTTTGTCGACTATTTTTTGTCTTCTTAACTGGTATACTATTTTCCTAAGTCGTAGACCACGATGAGGGGTATCCTGCAGTATCCTGCTTAATGCAACAAGTGCTTCAATGCGAACATTCGGATGCCAATAATGATCACGAATAATCGTTATGAGACATTTGTAGTCTCTCTCAAAATCTGACTCCTTTGTTGAATTGCAGGTTTTTGAGAACCCACGAAGCAGCAAATAAACCATCGCCTGTCTATTGTGTATGCGTCCGGGCAGCGTCGACAGATTCTGGATGATTGACACTCTTTCACTTCCACATTACCCATCAAGAGTCCCTGCGAAAATGCAATCAGTGATCAGGGGACTGTGTCCTTCAAGTGTTGCAAGTAGTTCTCAATTCTCATCAGGGCTAAACCCTTTCGTATCTGCATTGAAGGCAATTGTAAAAGGATCATTTTGGATGAGGATAGATCTTGCGTGTTGGTTCAGTGTTGCAAGCCATGCGGCAAGTCCTCGTAGATCAGGCAAAAGAATACCATCATACTCCATCAATAGAGCAAGGACGCGGCGAACCCTCGTCCCATTCTCAATTACTCTATTCAAATAGCATGCTCCAAGAAACTCGGCTACAAGACGATGAAATGGAATTCTGCAATGGGGTGCACCGTTAAAGAGCTTTAAGTTCAAAGCTTCTTGAATGGAAAGATCTCTGTCGCATTCTAAATCACGTATAGAAAGGATTTCAGGATGATCCGTAGCATTGCCTGACCATCCACTTTGATTGGTGATCAGCATAAATGCACACAGCTTCCCCGCAGTAGTGAAGATTGTTTCCTCAGATTGTAGTGGGTGTGATGAATCAGCATCATGGTTTCCTTGATCTCCATCTTGAACGAGCTCGTGACAGGCGATGTCCAGTAAATTTGATGAGCTGTCAGGCCACTGACCTAGTTTGACGGATGTGATTAATTAGTCAAGCAGAAGGGGATTCCCAAGGACACCATCCAGTCCGAGTTCGTGTGCCTTTTGTATAAATGCATCAACATCTGTTCTATGTTGAGAGATGACCTCACGAACGTTGTCTTCATTGAGCGGATTCAATAGAAGTGCAGGGATTTCATTGATGTCTAAAAGCGAACTGATTTCTCTTGAATCACTTGTACAAAACCAGCTTGAAGGGCGAAAAGACAGACGAAATCTGGGAGTTCCTAGTCCTTTGATCTTCGTGATGATCTGATCCATGACAGTTCTTGGCTCTCCTCCGCCAATACGAACCTCATCAAGTCCATCAATAAAGAGGGTCTTGATTCTCCAGTGAGGATCATCATCTGGATCATACCGACGAAATTCACGAGCAGATATGCAGTGTCTCTCGTCTATTCCATCTGTTGCCGCATCAAACTCTGTACTCTTACCCATTCCTGGATCTCCTAGTAGAATAACTCCATGATGCGAATCAAAATCATTCAATGTGAGCCTCACCTGACCAAAACGGTGATCATTTTGCGGCTCAATCAAGCGAACAGTACGCACTATATAGTTCTTGATCATCATGATAGATACTCAATCCATTCGTCGGTGGAGAGGGAAAAAATTCATTGAACGGAAAACCACTTGGACCTACAATCATTGTTTGGCATGCGAAAAACGCTGCTTAAATACGTCCAATCCTTTTTCGGACTTCTTCAAGCCGCTCTTCACCTCTATTCCCACAAGATGAGGCCCCCGTGAGATGACAAAATCAACCTCATACTTTTCTTCCACATCACGCCAGTAATGAATCCGCGTGGCAGGATCACGCGTATTCCATAAATGTGCACCCACTGCACTTTCCACTACGCGGCCCCAAAAAGTTCGGTCATCGTTTAGCACATCCCGAAACGAATAGCCAGAGGGGGCTGTTATCAATGCGGTATTCAAAACATTAAACTTAGGAGAAGAGATACTTCCTAAATGTGGACGCGGTGTATACCGCGATAGTGTCGCAATGAGGCCTGCATCGGAAAGTAAGTTTAAGTAATGCTTAATGGTTTCACATTCTCTTTGTCTTGAAGTGCCCCCACAAGCTTATTGTAGGCCATGATCTGGCCTGAGTAAGTGGGAGTCAGCTCCATCAATTGACGCATCAATGCAGGTTTCTTGATCTGTTTAAGCATTAGAATATCCCGACCAATAACTGTGCCTATAATTGTCTTTAAGATATATGAACGCCAATAGTCAAACGTTGATTTTTCGGATTCCCCAGGCCAAGATCCAGGATATCCACCGTAGTAGATAAATTGTTCTACAGTCAGACCAAAGACTTCTGCTATTTCTGGAAATGACCAATGTTGGACAGAGAGTTCACGAAAACGACCTGTCAGGCTTTCGTTACGGCCTACAAGCATCTGCCAGACAGCAGACCCTAAAATGACCACATGAAGAGGATAGCCCTCACGACGATCACGATCTCACAAGCCCTTGAGATAATTAGACCATTCCGGGATGAGTTGAACTTCATCCAAAAACAAAACGTGTCCTTTTGGCGATTCCAGAGATGCTTTTCGTGCACTTTCCCAAATGCTTACCAGAGTTTGTGGATTTGCAAGTTGATTGACGGTTAATACATCTACGATATTAGTATCTTTCGACCAGTCTGATGGATTGGTGTGAGGATCATCAAAGGAAATATACTTGCAAGTAAAACCAGACTTAATGAGCTGATCCAGCCCTTGCATGGCAATAATCGTTTTTCCAACTTGGCGTGGACCAATAATGGCAATCACTCGCATGTCAGAGCTGCTGGATATAAACTCTACCAATTGCTCTACATGGGGGCGATGAAAAGAGTACATAAGATACTTTACTATATAAAAATGTAGACCATAGTACCTTTTTTATGTTCCATCTTTGAAAATGAGATGGATGACTCTTCAACAGATCCTGCATGAGGACATTATGAACTTATCTGCTGTTACACTGTGCAACTGTAAACGAAAAATTGCGTAACTTTAAGAAACCAATCATTATTGTTTCATGTCCTCACATCATCGTAACCTTGGAGATCGAATCGGAGAGCGATTTGAAGAAATCAAAGTTGAGGGATCTCAACTGGTTGATAAAGTCAAGGAGCTCGCTCGGGAAGGCAAAGTTCGTAAAATCACCATCATCAAAGATGGACGCACGCTTGCCGACTTCCCCCTGTATGTTGGACTTGGTGGCTCACTGGCAGCCGTAGTCCTAGCCCCTACCATTGCAGCCGTTGGTGCCATCGCTGCCCTGGTGACGGATGTAACCGTTCGGATTGAACGCAAATCATCGGATGAAATTCAACACCGTTCTGAGAAGAACGTGGATGATCTCCCATGAGTCATTCATCAATGGTTTCATTTGATGATGTTCGCGTGGCGGCTGAACGACTTCAAGGAGTATCCAATCCCACGCCTGTACTCACTTCAAGAACGATGAATGAGCGTACGGGTGCTCATGCATTTTTCAAAGCGGAAAATTTTCAACGATCAGGGAGTTTTAAGTTTCGGGGAGCCTACAACGCGTTGAGCCAGCTTGACTCCTCAACGAAGGAAGTCGTTACCTTTTCTTCGGGCAATCATGCTCAGGCAATCGCTCTAGTAGGATTATTGCTTGACATCAAGTCAACAATCATCATGCCCTTTGATTGCTCTGATGTAAAGCGTGCTGCAACGTTTGGATATGGTGCAGAGGTCTTCCCCCGCGATATCGCCCCGTCAAATCGTGAAACAGAGGCCCATAGGATGGCATCTAGCAGAAATCTACCTGTGATTCCACCTTATGACCATCCACATATCATTGCAGGGCAGGCAACGGTTGCATTAGAGTTTCTGCAAGATCATCCAGATCTTGATATTCTATTGGTGCCTTGCGGAGGCGGAGGGCTATTGTCAGGCTGTTCATTGACTGCCAGTGCCCTTTGCCCTGAACTAAAAGTGATCGGTGTTGAACCTATAGGAGCCGATGATGCTGCTCGCAGTTTCAAAACCGGGGTTCTACAAACGGTAAAGAATCCAAAAACCATGGCTGATGGGGCCCGAACCCCATCGCTTGGAAAGCTTCCCTTTCAAATCATCAAGGAGTTCACGCACGATATTATCACTGTCACCGACCACGCTCTGGCCTACGCAATGGATTTTTTATTGGAAAGGATGAAAATCCTTGTAGAACCAACGGGTGCGTTGGGAGCAGCAGCACTTCTCATGAAAGAAGTAGATGTAGAGGGGAAAAAGGTCGGCGTAATTCTAAGTGGTGGGAATGTAGATCTGAATAAATTTCGTGGGTGATTGTGAGCACATCATCTCGTGCGTCTTACCATTTCCAGGTCTTCATCACATCAATACATCCATGGGCAGTGCGGTCATACTGCAGGGGTGTAATGGATACATATCCACCATCAACAACGGTGCTGTCTGTATCTTCTGAATCATCCAGTATATTCAGCATCCCCCTGTACCAGTAATAAGGCTTGTTTGAAGGATCTCTACGCCCTACAAAAACCTCCTCCCATTGGGACCGTGCCTGACGCGTAATTTTGATTCCCTTGATTTCATCCTCTGGTATATCAGGGATATTCGCACTGAGAACGACACCTCGAGGAAGCTGACTCCGTAATACTTTCTCTGCAATCAGCTTTGCATACTTTGCTGATGGAGTATAATCAGCATTGATATCGGTTGTATCTAAACTGAAAGCGACCGAGTCAATCCCATTGACAGAAGATTCGGTTGCAGCACTGATCGTCCCAGAATAGATGACATTAATGGCAACATTGGAGCCCTTGTTGATCCCACTGACAGCGAGATCAGGCTTTCGGTGTAACAACTCGTGAAGGGCAAGCTTCATGCAGTCACATGGTGTTCCAGTGATTCCCATGGCCGGGATGTGACTCATATCACCTCCAAAATTATGCTCTACAACCCGTATTGGGCTATAGAGGGTAATGGAATGTCCAACTGCACTCTGTTCAGTACTCGGAGCAATGACCACTACTTCGCCAATTTCATCCATCGCCTTGGCTAACGCACGGATGCCAGGGGCATGAATACCGTCATCATTGGTAACAAGAATGAGGGGTTTACGCCGGGATTGAACCAGATATGGCTGTTCTGGAGCGGAAGACATAGTTAGTAACTCTCGTGAGTGGATGGAAATAAACGACTACGCACATCATCTACATAACTCTTAACGGCAGTGGACATGGATTCTTCCAAGTTGCTGTAACGACGGACAAATCGGGGGTGAAAATCATTGTTGAGTCCTAGAGCGTCATGTGTCACCAGAATCTGACCGTCACATCCATTGCCCGCACCAATTCCAATCGTTGGTATAGTCAGAGATGATGAAATTTCAGATGCCAGTTCTGCCGGTATTTTTTCAAGAACGATGGCAAAACAGCCAGCCTTTTGCAACTCAAAGGCATCCTCTCGGAGTTGGTCTGCCTCTTCTGGATCCTGTGCACGCACCTTATAGGTACCAAAACGATAAATACTCTGCGGCGTAAGTCCAAGGTGTCCCATAATAGGAATACCCGTTTGATGGATGATCTTGATGGCCGATAAAACAGGTTGCCCCCCTTCAATCTTGACAGCATGTGCACCCGATTCTTTCATTACACGAATTGCAGAAACCAGTGCCTGCTGACTGTTTCCCTGATATGCACCAAATGGTAAATCCACAATGACAAATGCTCGCTCCACTGCACGAACCACACACTGTGCATGATAGATCATTTGATCTAGTGTAATCGGAAGAGTGGTTTCATGACCAGCCATTACATTGGAAGCCGAATCTCCAACCAAAAGGGCATCTATCCCTGCACGATCAAGAATTCGTGCCATGGAGTAGTCATACGCGGTGAGCACACTGATCGGAATACGTTCCACCTTCATCTGACGAAAGGTCTGCGTGGTTACACGGATAACGCCTTCCATGAAGATGAAAAATTTGATCAATGGATCAGAAAGAAGGAAGAAGTGATCCCTCAATTAGACTGCGACTGTTGCATGGCAGCATCCACATCAATACCTAATTCTCGTGCAACTTCTAAGGTAATGTCGGTAACCCTATCCTGATTCGCATAGAGTAAGATGGGCTGAGAAGGACCAGCCTGAGTGCGGAGAACCAGATCCAGCCCCTTTTCAGTAGCTATGGTTTGGATCGCTGAATCGACCTGCTGAAAAATGGGTCCCATTAAATCAACTTCACGCTGAACCAGCTCCTGTTCCAATTCAGAAGCTTTCGTGCGGAGCTCTTCCTCAAGAGAAATCAGCTCCTGTTCGCGCTCTTCCCGACGCTCCTCAGACAATAATGATCTCTGTGTCTGGTAGCGCTCTACCTTCCCTGCGAGATCCTCCTGCATACTCTGAAGGATTCGCTGTCCACTTTGTAACTCAGCCTGTAATTCTTCCTGAATCGTACGAGTCTGTGGCATATTTGAAATGAGGACTTCATGATCGGTGTATCCGATCCGAAGTGCAGGAACCTGCTGTGCCTCAACTGTGGCATACGAACCAATCAGGAAAGAGACAAAGAAAAAAGGTACAATATTTTTAAGCGAAAAAAGTCGCATGGACGATATAGTTAAAATGTGAATCTTACTGTCGGGTGTTTCGGGATACATCAATCCCAAGCTCCTCAAGAACTAAGTCGGTGATATCAAGGCTTTGATTGGTATAGAGAAACACAAAATCTCCACTACGATCAAATACGTAATCAAAATCATCTGCCTGTGCCACCTCTTCAATGGCAATCAAAACCTTTTCCTGAATGGGACGCAGAATCTGTTCTTGTTGCTGAAAAAGCTGCCCTTCGGGGCCAAAGTACTGCATCCGTAAACGTTCAAGTTCTTCCTCGGCTGCAATAATTTCATTCTGCTTTTGCTGGCGAGAATCAGATGTGTACAAAAGTTCTCGTGCCTGATACTCCTGGAACATTTCATCCAGCTCATCCTGACGTTGCTCAATCTCCTGTTCCCACTGCTGTGCAGTCCTGTCCAGAGATTGTTGAGCTGTAGAAAACTCTGGGAAACTACTGTAGATGCGCTCGGAATCAACATAGGCGATCTTATGCTGAGCATTTGCCGAAGAGATCGTCAACGCAGTAAGGAGCAGTACAGGAAACAATACTCTGATGGTCATGATTGAAGATCCGTGGATTAGTTAAACCCCTGTCCGATGGTAAATTGGAAGAACCATCTTCTTGAGCCATTATGATTAGAATTTTGTGCGCCAATTGGGGTAAACTCGTCAAAGTTATATCCATACGCAATCTCAAGCATTCCAAGAATGGGAAGAAAGAGTCGAGCACCGAGTCCTGCAGAACGATACAGTTGGTTTGGATTGTACGTTTGAATCCGATCCCAAGTATTGGCAGCGTCCATGAAAAGGTATGGAGCAGCTGTTAGCTGTGGGGATTGAACCGCAAGCAATCGTAGTTCAGATGTGAATTTATTGAGAATACGCCCACCAATTGCCTCATTCCCTCTTCGTGGACCAAGAACTCGGGATGGATAACCTCGCATGTAGATAATGTCTTTTCCAAAGTTGGTCCGATATCCCTGTACATCAAAGGGCGAGCCACCAACGATGTAACGCTCAAACAGAACATCATCGCCAGTGAGTGAACCAATGTATCCGAAATCTGCTGAAAAACTGGCGGTCAATTTACGAAGGATGGGGACATTCCACGAGGTATTGAGCTTCCACTTGTGGTACTGAATAAAATCTGAAATGGGTAGAGCAACTTCACCAGACAAGAGCAGAGTGGAACCTATGGTTGGAAAAATCGGATGATCCAACGAGCTACGACTCAGCCCCTGACGTAGGGTGATCTGCTGACTCTGCCCACTGGGGAGGGCAGAAGTATAGTTCACATTAGAGTAAAATTGATACCCCAATGAGGTACTGGTGCTAAATTTATCATCCGGCCATTGTAACCGCTGTTCATAGAAAACGCGAGCAGCAGTGTTAGAAAATCTCAAATTGCTATCTCGCTGACTATTGTTGAGCAGGGAGTTGTACCCATAAAACCCAATACCCCGGAATCTGGAGTGGGAGACCTGAAAACCAACGGGAGTGGGTCGACCATTCAACCACGGCTCGGTGAATCCGAGTGAATAACTTTGATACTGCCTCCCACTGGTTTGCAGACTGACCGAAAGTTGCTGGCCATCCCCAGAGGGAAGTGGTCTCCATGCACTGGGTTTGAACAGGTCTTGGGCACTGAAATTGTTGAACCCAAAACGCAACATCAAAATCACTCCAAACCTACCATAGGTACCACTCAACTCCAGCTGGTCGCTTCCCACCTCTTCAAGGTTGTAGACGAGATCCACTTTTTTGTTTTCCTGATCAAGATCAATAGATGGCCCAGCTCCGAGCTTCTCTTGATTAAAATACTTTAACTGAGACAGACGCCGAATCGTCTCTTGAATCAACTCCCGGCTGAAGGTCTGTCCTGGAATCGTATAGAGTTCACGGCGAACCACATGTTCTTTGGTCTTGTCGTTTCCAGCAATGGAAATATCTCCAAAACTAAAAATGTCCCCTTCATATAAATCGTACGATAGATCAAGAGAGTCACCTTCAACCACTTGCACTTCGGGCTGGACTCGAAAAAGCATATGTCCACGGTTCATATACAGACTAGAGACATCACTGCTTGACTGATTGCCGTAGAGATTCTTGTCAATCCGATCTGCATTATAGACATCTCCCGCTTCAATACCAAGTGAAGAGGTTAACACCTCGTCGTTATATACAGTATTGCCTTCCCAATCAATATTTCGCACATGATATTTGGGCCCCTCATGAATTTCAAGTGAAACCACTTTGCTGGGTTTGCCATTGATGGTTTCAAGCCAGACAGAATCTGCAACAATGCGGGCATCGTAAAATCCTTTGGAATTATAGTGATTGATCACATTCACCTTATCTTCTTCATATTCCATTGGATCAAAACGAGCCTTACGCCAGAAAAAGAGAGGGAGTCTGGGTTTGGTGTTCTTAAGCTTTCGCCGAACAGAACGATTACTAATATTTTCATTGCCCGATATTAATACTCTCCGAATTCTCACTTTTTCTCCTCTATTGACAGCAAAGTCAACATTAATGGTATTGTCCGGGCCGGGACTCTCGGTAATGGTGACATCTGCAAGCGGGAATCCTTTTTCATCAAAGTAGTCTTTGATGACCTGTACTGATATCTCAAGATCAGCGGGGCGCACCCGCGTTCCCTTGAAGAGTGGAATTTCTTCGCTAAGTTTACGTCGGTCACTTCTCTTGATTCCTGAGAAAGTGAAATCAGCCAACTGGGGCTCTTCGGTGAGCTGAATCATCAAAAAGACCCCCTCCTCCACTCGATTTTCTTCAACAATCTTCACATCTGAGAACACTTTCAAACGATACAGATTGCGGATGGCTTCGGAAATAGCGGGATCATTCGGAAAAGTGACTTTTTGGCCAACCGTCAACCCACTACTGCGAATAGCGAAATTCTGCATGCTTTCGGTTTTGACACCGTCAACCGTAATGCCAAGAATCTCGATTTCATCGGAAGTCAAGGATGCAAAACTGGTAGAAGGAGTGGATGAAAACCCCTGTGCAAACCCTCCGTGCACACCAAAAACTGTAATGAGTATTCCAAATAGGATCCGCATCATAGATGAAGAAGGAGTGAAATATGGGAAAAAGTCATACATCTGTGGTCAAACGAATAGACCATACATTTGTTTCTATGCCTCCATAAACGATCAAGAGTGATCGGATCGTATAGAACCATAGAATTATTGGTTCACTTGTTCAACTTGACTGACTTCACATGTTGGAGGCGGCTCAATGACATCAGACTCGCCTCGTGAATTGACGGCACGGACTATATCATTGATGATTAGAAAGGACATGAAAATCAAAAGTAGGATCATCCCCGCTTGCTGGAGGAACATCCGAACCTTTAATGGTGGCTCCTTTCGGGCAAATAACTCATAGATGAGGAAGGCCAAGTGACCACCATCTAAGACGGGAATCGGTAGGATATTGATGATCGCCAGAGTAATGGATAGCAAAGCAACAATGAACCAAAACGGACGAGCTCCACCACTGGCAGCTTCACCAATAATATTCGCAACCATGACAGGTCCACCGAGATTCTCCCTGACACTATCTTTGCCAGAGGCGATGCGCCATAGACCGATCACAATAGCCCGAGTGTTATCCCATGTACTGCTCCATGCAATGGATGCTGATTCAAACGGACCAAAATCAATAGGAGTCTGACTGATACCAACTCCGATCACAAAATCACAGTTAGCATTCATCTCAGGAATTACAACCGTGTCGTATTCACGAGACCCTGCATCGGTCTCTCGGACATATTTTACGCGTAGAGAGTCTCCATTGGAGCCGTGAATCTGTTCTAAGAGTTGGGGCCAATAATCGACTGGAACTTGATTGATCTCTATGACGTGATCACCGACCTGCAATCCGGCTATATCAGCAGGTTTACCCTCTTCAATGAAACCAATCGTACTCGGCGAATTATAGATCCCTAACCCACTAATACCACCATTTTGGAGTTCTTGAAGACGAGTCATGATATTCTCAGGTCCTGGAAGGGAGAGCCTCCGACCGTTACGTTCCACTTCAAACATCAGATCATCTTCCATGAGCATAGAAAAGGGTCCGCTACGCAGGATAGATTCAAAAGGAACACCTCCAATCGCAATAACCCGATCACCTGTTTGCATTCCAATATCTAATGAAGCGATTGAACTATCAGCAACAAAGACCGAGCCATCCGCAGTTTGAGTATACCGATCATCCCCATAGATCCAAGTCAGAAAGAAAAAAATGACGCCTGCTAAAATAACATTCATCACCACCCCCGCAGTGATGACAATCATACGTTGCCACAGAGGTTTGGAGCGATACTCATCAGGTTGCGGCTCTGTCTCCTGAAAATCGGTATCAAGACTTTCATCAATCATTCCGGCAATCTTCACATACCCACCAAGAGGGGTAATGCCAAGGACATATTCTGTCTGGCCGAAACGTTTTTTAAGTACATTCGGAGGGAAACCGATCGAGAAGCGATCCACCCGCATTCCAAATGCCCGCGCCGCCCAAAAATGACCGAGCTCGTGAACGAACACGAGAATCATGAGGGCGGGAATAAATGTAAAGAGAATCCAAAGTATATCCACAGAATGTACCAGTTATTGTTCGGATGGGGTATACTCTACAGGAAAAATGTGTTCCTTTTTGCGGCATCGAAAACGTAATTTCTTGCTTTCTGATCAACTTGTACGACCTCTTCATACGTTTGGGGCGAGGGGGCCGTCAGGTGATCCAGTGCATTTTCAATGAGTTTGGGAATCTGCATAAATTTGATTTCATCCTTTAAAAACAGACTCACGGCCACTTCGTTAGCGGCATTTAAGACAGCAGGAGCACTCCCACCGACATCTAGTGCTCTGCGGGCCAAGCACAAACATGGGAATTTTTCTACATCTGGAGGATGAAAATGTAAGGTCTGGGGGGCTTTCCAATCCACGCGCCCTTCGGGGAAGGGCCATCGATCAGGATAGGTGAGAGCATATTGAATGGGAAGTCTCATGTCTGGCAGGCTGAGTTGTGCCTTCATGGATCCATCGGTAAACAGAACCATGGAATGCACAATGGATTGGGGATGTACCACGATGTCAATTTGATCTTTATCCACTCCAAAGAGCCAGTAGGCTTCAATCACTTCCAGTCCCTTGTTCATCATGGTTGCCGAATCTATGGTTACTTTGGGCCCCATACTCCAGTTCGGATGTTTCAGTGCCTGTTGCGGGGTGATCTTTTCTAAGTCAGCTATGTCTGTTTCTCGGAAAGGCCCTCCCGAGGCGGTAAGAAGGATCTTTTCAACATGGTCCACCCCATTGTTTTCCAGACATTGAAAAACAGCGGAATGTTCACTATCGACGGGAATCATAGTGGCGTTATGTTTTCGTGCGGTTTTCATAGCGAGATCACCTGCTGCCACCAGTGTTTCCTTGTTCGCCAGAGCCAGAATTTTCCCAGCGGAGAGAGCCGACAGAACAGACTGAAGCCCTGCGATTCCAGTTGCGGCACCCAATACAATGTCCGCATCAGGATGTGATGCACATGTACAAACCCCCTGATCACCAGAAAGAACTTCAATATCCGTATCCTTCAGTTCCTTTTGAAGTAGATCCGCCTTGGACTCGTCCACCAGGGCAACCATCTTGGGCCGGTACTTGCGTGCCTGACGTTCGATCACATCAACACTACCATGTGCACTCAAGGCTACTACGCATAATCGATCAGGATTTCGTTCTACAATGTCTAGACACTGCGTTCCAATTGAACCCGTAGATCCAATGAGGCTAATACAACATTGTTTGTTATTCATGATTCGGTTGATTCTTGTAAATCTAAGATGCGAATTTACGACATTACGATCAAATACCTCTCACCCAGTAGGAAGCCAATCAAGACTGTAAGTGTCTAAGGTTCATGAACTGTCCGCTCTTGGAACACTTTGTCCATCTCTTAATACCATCCATATATTAGTATGTTGTTTGCCCTGATCTTGCTTTTCCTTTGATGATGTAATTGACTCCATTGATTTTGTGTAGTGCTTGGAGCCTCCTGAAGTTTAACGTTTTTGATTCATTCAGATTTACTTTGAGATGTGTCACCTTACAGCACGATTTACTTCTATATCGTTGGTCTTTTTGACGTATCTATGCTTCGTTTTTGCGATGATGATTGACAGTCATGGCAAGGAGATTCACGATGCGAATGTAATGGAATCGTCAATCTTTACCTATGTTAATGAGAAACCATCTTTAGAATCTTCAAAAGTCACGTTGTCGAATGATTCAATCAATGATAGATCGCTATCTCCCCCATCATCAGAACAGACTGAATCGTATCCACTTCTACGAGAATTTCCCCATGAATCTGATGTCCAATGCAATATCATTCTTCAACGATCAAATTCTACTGGTAATCCCATTACATTTAACACTCACATTGTGGATGGCCACCAAGAAGGCGATAAATTTTATTATGTAGTGAGTCTCTCCGATGTACCCGAATCCGACTTGACGGTTACGTTGTCTGTCCAACGCGATCGTGGACATCAACGCGAGATCCTCTTTGACAAGACTGAATTGGTCTTTTCGGCATCCAATTGGAGTACATCTCAGAAAGTAACGTTACAATCTCTTCAAGACGGCATTGTACAGAGTACTTCGGTTAATACATTATTTACTTTGGCTGCATCTACAACTGGAAACTGTAACGAGGACAATGATCAATTCTGGATAAAAAATTCGGACTCCTCCATTGCCCAATTTAACGGTAAACATCAGCGCATTTTTAGAGAAGGTGAACACTTTGAAATCAAGGTCTGGCTCCCCTACAAGCCAATCGGTATTGTTGATGTAACTACGGGCTGTAATGATCGAGATCAATGCCATAATTTTGTGTTTACTCCTATTAGCACGACATTTACCCCTGATGACTTCAATCAACCCAAAACATTTAAGGTTTCTGCGGTCTATGATGGTGTGACACGTCCCCCGCATGGGCAAACATATTATGTAGATGTTAAAGGGGATGGTTATGATAACCAACATCAGATGACCCTAAGATTTAACGATGATGGAAGGCTCAATATCTCTGAAACATCTCTGACGATTGCCGAGGGTGACTCCTCAACATTTACCGTCGCTCTTTTAGATAAGCCCTTCAGGACGGTACGCATGGCGGTTCCCGCGTTTCAGAACACAGTGAGCTTTTCACATGATCGCTTGGACTCTCTGACCTTTGATGTCCAGAACTGGGATCAGCCTCAAACCGTAATCGTCAAGGCGTTAGAAGACGATAATGCAACGTCAGAAACCGAAACCCTCCAATTGCGTGCATCTGGAGGTCGGTATGATGGCATTACCGGCAATGTAAAGGTTACCTCCATTGATAACGATCTGGCGGGAGCAGAGATCATCATTACTCCAAACCCTGTGCAGATCAACGAGGGTTCAGAGGTTGACTTAAGTCTACGCCTCAAGGTGATGCCCACCGATGAGGTGACCGTGACCATACCCAGCCCAAATAATGCACAATTATTCTTCACGCCTTCATCCATCACCTTTCCTTCGGCTTCATTTGATACCCCCCAAAGCGTAACGTTAACGGCCACTAAGGATAACGATGACCTGCCTGTGGAACCTGAGACCGTCACCGTAACGGCAAGTGGTGGAGGCTATGACGATGTGACCACATCCCTTACGATTCAGCTGACAGAGATCTATGAGCCGAGTCTCAAGTTTGAACCTGTGGTTCGGGTTCCTGAAGGTGAAATGAATGAGGAGGATTTTGTAGTCTTTCTTGGAACGCGCCCATCCGATACGGTGGATGTTGTGATTACTGGCCATGAAGATTCCGATCTAATATTGGACAAGACGACGCTACAATTTACCCCGAATGAAACAGCGACTTCATCCGACTGGAATGATCCGAAGATCGTTATTTTATCGGCAAAGCACGATGATGATGCTATTGAAGATGTCATCACCGTCAACCTTTTGGCAAGTGGTGCAGAGTACGACGGGTTTACAGGCTCCGTCAAAGTGATCATTAACGAGGACGATTCACGACCGCAAGTGAG